>CAYOCA010000008.1:0-16393 GCA_964402345.1 uncultured Muribaculaceae bacterium
CTTATCCACCTCCATTTTAACTAAATAAAAGAACTGACAGTATAAATCAGTTCCCTAAATTACATAAAATGGCGTCCCCGAGAGGATTTGAACCTCCAATCTGTCGCTTAGGAGGCGACGGCATTTTCCTATTATGCTACGAGGACATATACTTTATTTTAACACAATTATATTAAAACAAAGTCTATTTTTTTAAATTTAATTTGATTTTTTTAAAGACAAGGATAGTTTTTCGCGACAATTTTGCGACACTTTTCCTTTCTTAAATCCTGTCCTACCCCCTAAAATAAAGGTTTTCTAAAAATTTAACTTCATTTTTAGGAGGCGATCGCTCTATCCTGCTGAGCTACGAGGACATAACTATATTTTAACACACAATTAGTTGAAATGTTAAAATATAATCATTTTTATAAGATTTACTTTTAAATAAATTACTAATTCACAATCTACATATCTAAAAAACTATCCAATTTTGAAATAATTTCTTCTTTATCCATATTTTTACCAATAAAAACAATTTTGTTCATTTTATCTTGATAAGTATCATCCCATTCCTTTAGAATATCAGGATTTTCTTGTAAAATTAATTCTTGTTCCTCATCAGACATAGCACTAATCCATAGTCCTGTATTAACTAAATTTTTACTATTACCAGCACTCTCTACCATATAAGCATTATTCATATCCTCAGTAAAATAAACGACACCTTTACAACGAATAATAGATTTATCCCATTTGGACTCTAACCAATCGCAAAACATTTTACGATTCATGGGACTTCTTCTATAATAAACAAAAGTACTGATGCCATATTCTAAAACTTCACTACTTTCTTCTACTTCCTCTGGGTGTTCTAAGGCTTCAACCCAACCAGCTGTCATCGTAGATGCTTCAAAATCAAATAAATTAGTGTCTAAAATTTCTTCTACATCTACTTGAGAGTAGTCTGTCTCGATTATTTTGGCTTTGGGTTGAATACTTCGTATAACTGCTTTTACTTCATCTAATTCTTCTTTAGTAACATCTGATGCTTTATTTAAAATAATAATATTACAAAACTCTAATTGTTCTATCATTAATTTTTCTATATCTTCTTCATCAATATCTTTCTTCTGCAAATTAGTTCCACAGTTAAATTCATCTCTTAATCTTAAAGCATCCACGACCGTTACCACCGCATCTAATTTACAAATATCTTGTTTCGTGTAGTCGCTAAATAATTCAGGCATCATAGTAATTGTTTGAGCAATAGGAATTGGTTCACATATTCCACTTGCTTCAATCATAATATAATCGAATTGATCTTGTTTTATTAAATCCACAATTTGTTGTACTAAATCCATCTTTAAATTACAACAAATGCAACCATTGGACAAAGCAACTAGAGAATCATTTTTCTCGGTTACAATTCCACCTTGTTCAATTAAAGTAGCATCAATATTTACTTCTCCAATATCATTGACAATAACAGCTATTTTATATTTATTTTGATTAGTTAAAATATGATTAATTAAAGTTGTTTTTCCACTTCCTAAATACCCTGTTAAAAGAGTAATTGGTACTGTTTTTTTATTCATATTATCATCCCCTCTTCCATTATATTATAAAACTTCATGAATAAGATAGCAAGAAAAAAAATAAATTATAAATAATTAAAATAATTCATAATTTATTTCTTTTTACATATTTTTTAATTCACGAAACTTTGTAAATAAAACTAAAGTAATTCCAATTATAATACTGAATATTCCTCCAGTAGATAGGAATTTATTTCTCATTGAAGAAGTATTATCGACACCTACTTCATCAGAAGTTGCATTTGCATTACCATTAGTTGTTTGTGCCATTTTTATTTCTTCTTCTGTCATTGCAATATTACACATAGTTACCTTTTGATCAGAATCTTTGATAGTAAAACTTACTCCATCTTCATTCAAATGATAACCTTCAGGTGCTTGACTTTCAGATAAAATATAAGTTCCATTTTCAAGATCACCAACAAGATGAACACCAGTATCGGTTGTCCATTCATCTATCACATTTCCATCTTCATCTTTTATTACTAAACTTGCCCCAGATAGATAAGATTCTGTTTCTTGATCAATTAAACTAACACTTGCACTGTAAGTAGCATTCTTTTTCTTTTCTGTACTATTACTATCTGTTTGCCAATCCGAATCACTTGCAAATAAGTTTTTCATTACTAGTACTATTCCAATAATCACCAAAGCTAATCCTACATATTTTATAATATTTCTTGCCATATTATCCCCCACTTTCACTTCAACTTTGAATTGCTCTTATGCTAACACTTTTTTTTATGATTGTCAACAATTTTCTGCCCAAAAAATCCCTATTTTGATATACCGTTATAAAAAATCAATAAATTTCAAAAACTAAATATTAATATGAAATTTTGTGATATCTCTTCTCTATTCTTTCTTTTCCTAATAACTTCATAATCTCATATAAATCCGGCGTCATAGACTTTGTAGTTAAAGCAACTCTTAATACAGTAGAGACATCCGCAACACTACCTTTAAATTGTTCTGGATTACTCTTATATTCTTTCATATCGCTCGCATAACCTAATTCATCACATAATAATTTTATTTTATTAAACCATACATCTTTATCAGATATATCAAAGTATTTCTCCAGATAAATATTTAAAATCTTTTTAATTTCTTCTTTATCAGTTATTTTTTTAAAGTCATAATTCTTATCTATAGAATTAAACACTTCATCATACATATACCAAATGTTATCGAATATTTCATCCCACTTAGCAATATCTTTTCTAGGCTTTTTTTGCTCTCTTTCAATGTTTAATATATTCATATAATAATTTTTATCTTTTTCAATTAATTCTTTTAATTTATTAGAATAATTATATGCCCAACTATATGACTTTTCATATACTTCTTCTTTTGTCATTTTAGAAATTATATTTTTAGAAATATTATTTAATTTTTCTAAATCGTACAATCCACCTGATGAGGACATTTTCTTAGGACTATATGTAAAATCTAAATAATTTTTATCAGGATTAGCACTATGCCACTGTTCATAATTAGAATTAATAATAGTCATTAATGATTCTATAATAGCATCTTTAGGGTATCCTAATTCCTTATAATAGGTCATAGATGCTTCTGGATCTTTTCTTTTACTTAACTTTCTTACACTATTTCCTTCTCTTTTTACAATTAAAGGTGTATGAATATATTTAGGTGGTTTTATTCCAAAAGCTGAAAATAATTCTAAATGTTTAGGTAATGAAGATAACCATTCTTCTCCCCGAACAACATGCGTTGTTCCCATTAAATAATCATCAACGATATGGGCAAAATGATAAGTTGGCAATTGATCAGATGACTTCATTATAACAAAGTCCTCGTCATTTACAGGAAATTCTATTTCTCCCTTTACAAGATCTGTTACTTTTATCCTTTCGTTTTCATTTCCTAAAGACTTAAAGCGAATTACATATTCTTCCTTATTTTTAATTTTTTCAATCGCTTGATCTATAGTTAAATTTCTGCATTTAGCATAATTATTATAATATCCTGGTCTTACCTTATTTTTTTCTTGATTCTCCCTTAATTTAGATAAATCATCTTTGGTACAAAAACAAGGATATGCTCTTCCTATACTAATTAAATACTTAATAAAAGCATGATAAATTTCTTTTCTTCTACTTTGAGTATAAGGTCCATACTCTCCCTTAACTTCATCTCCAAATTCATATTCATCCGGCATAATCTCATAATCACTCAAAGTATCCATAATTAATTTAACAGCACCTTCAACCTCACGAGCTTGATCAGTATCTTCATTTCTTACATAAAATATTCCACCTGAATTTTTAGCAAGTAAAAAATCAATTAAAGCTTGAAAGAAAGTTCCAAGATGCATATAACCAGTTGGTGAAGGTGCTACCCTTGTTACTTTGGCACCTTCTTTTAAATTTCTTTTAGGATATATTTTTCTATAGTCATCAATCGTTTTATCGATATTTGGAAATATTAAATTTGCTAAATCTTTATTAGTCATATTAGTTCCTTCTTTCTGTTTCTATTACATCATAAATAAACTCTTTTAAATACGTATAAAAAGATGAAACAAATTTTTAATGGAATTGTTAGTAAATTTTGTTAAAAATCTATAATTTTCCAATGAAATTATTTGATTATACTTAGCTTCCACTTTCTATAAAATTCATCTCATCTGCTATAAATATAACATAACATTGTAAGAATTACAATCATAAATTTTTGTAAATTAAAGTATTTTTTTAAAGATAAATGTATTAAAATAAAAAAATATGTATCTTACATACTTTTCATATCATTAATCATTCTTTTCAAGTCTTTTTAATACATCTTTGGTAACATTGATTGCTTTTTGTCTAACATCATCAGCAACACCTTCTAATACTGGAGTACCTTTTTCTTTTGCTAAATCCACTAATTCGTTCGTTTTCTTTTTTAAATCCTCTGCTTTTTCTTTCGCGATTTTTAATACTTTTTCTTTATCTAAGTCTTCGATTTCAGTTTTAATATCATCTACTTTATTTAAAAATTCATCTTTTACCTCATTAACATCAATTTTTTTTACTTCATCGACAAATTCATCTAACTTCTTTTTTAATAATTTTCTAGTCTCTTCTCCACTTTTTGGAGCAAATAACAAACCAATCCCCGTACCAAAACAAACCCCAGCAACAAACTTACCTAAACCACTCTTTTTTCTGTTACTCATCTTTTATCTCTTCCTTTCGTTTTCCTTTTCTATCAAAAATCTTACGGATAAGATTACTCATTCCATCTACTAATTTGTCACTAATAACCGCTAAGTTATCCGTAAGGAAATCTACAAAATGAAACATTTTATCAAACTTTGTAAGTTTATCATTAACGTCATCTAACATACCATTTAATTTATTTACTGTACTAATTAATTTTACAACTAATATTATTAAATAGATTAATAAAATAGAACCTAAAATACTAACTATTATAGACAGAAAAGTTCTAATATCTATCATTAAGAATCATTCCTTTCATCATACATTGAATCAATTAAATTAAATAAATCATCTGTAAGTTCTAGATCTTTTGGTTGACTCTTTTCAGGTGCTGCTTCTTCTCCCATGCTCTTTTTTAAAGTTGAAAGTAAATTAATACTACTTTTTACAGGAGGAATTTCCTTCTTTGGATGATACTCTTCTTCATGATTTACAATTTTTACGTCTTTAGAAACAGGTGCTTTTTCATATTCTACTCCATAATCATAATAGTTCTCAGTTGCTTCATCTAAAGTAATATCTTGCTTTATTTGTGGTGTTGTTGTCTCTTCACTTAAAACATCATACACTAAATTTTCTCCTATATCTTTTCTTTCACTCTTTTGTTCGTGTTCTTTTTCTTTTTGACATTGTTTTGCTTCCTTTAAATATTCACAATTTTCACACATTAGATTTTCTTTAATTTCTTCTGTTAAGTTTCCGTATGCTTTTTTTCTAACAGTATCAAAATCAACATTTTTTGAGTGTCTGTGTTCTTCTAAATTTTCTCCTTCACTATGTTCCATATCTACAGGAGTGTAATTTTTATCTAATACTCCATAAATTGGTGAAATAATAGGTGTTGCTCGAAATTTTTTCTCTTCTGTTACTTTGTCTTTTCTTTTGTCTTTATATAACTCAGAAACTTTTGGCTCTACTTTGCTTGGTTTTTCTTTTGGAAAAGATTCCTTTTTTGGACTATTACCATTCACTGCATTACCGTGATGAATACTCTGCCTACTTCTCGTCTCGATAAAATCATCTTCCGAAAACTCAATTGGAAATTTACATGTATTATTATCGGTTTTATTAGAAATAGATGTATTATCCTCATGCTCTTCATCTATTTGTGTTGATAATTTTACTTCTTTTTTTACCTTTAATTCAGCAATTTTATCTTCTTCTATTTTCTCTTTTTCTTCCTTTTCAATTTTATCACGCATAAAAGTTGGCAATTGTTGAATCTTTTCTTCTTTTTTTATTTCTTTTATTTCCACTGGTTCGCCATCATCTTCAATAGTTACTTCATCTGTAAATAAATTTTTAATCATATTCTTTAGACCCATTTGTTAAGCACCTCTCTTTTGATTTATTCATCAGGTAATTGTTCTTCTTCTTCTTCTTTTTGAACATACTCCTCTAAATACTGTGAAAAATTATTACTTGCTCCATCAGGTTTTTCTACTTCATAAGTAAATTCCGAAAATTCACCTAAATCTCCTTTTAAAACTTTTTCTATTACCGTATCGTTATAATCAATACTATTTAATATGATAGAAGATAAGGTAATAATCTTATTTAATTTTTCTTTTGAAGTATATACTTCAATTTTAGAATAATGGTAGACAATTTGTACAAAATAGTCATCTTCATCTTGAGTTATTTCTATATAACCATTATTTCCATTATAATCAATTAATTGATAATAAAATACATCTTCATCTTGAGTAGTATTCAAATTTCTTTTATAAAAATAACTAACAATATCGACATATAAATAAATATAGTTATCATCAACCATAAAAACTTGATTATAATCATAATCGTGTATTTTTTTTACACCTTTTGGGACGTAATATTTATATCCTATAGAAACATTATTGGTAATCGAATAATCATTCAAGCAATCATTAACTAATTCTATATAAGAACTATTTTCCTCTACTTTTTTACATCCAATTAGTAAAAAAATGGTACAAAGAAGCAATACACGTTTTTGCATAATCTACACCTACCCTTAAACTATTATATCAAAAAAACATATAAAATCAAATAGTTTATTAAACTTTTTTGGGTTTTTTTATATAATATTTTGAAAGGAGATAAATTATGTATAACTCTAATTTTATGAGAAGGCCAAGACCAATGTATCCTGGTAATAGACCCAATCCTTATAATCAAAGATTTATTGGTGGAGGATTTGCTGTACCATTTCTTCTAGGTGGATTAACCGGAGGCTTGTTAGCGCCAGCATTTTATCCTAGACCAATGTACAATTATCCACCACCTTACCAACCATACCCAATATATTATTAGTAACACTGATCAATTAGATCAATTGTCACAACGCCATTTTCAATTGATGCCTCTAATATCAAGCACTCACTTAAATCCTTACCATCAATTGGACTATCCATATTTTGAAAATAACCTTGTTCTTTTAAAACTCCTGCTGAAAAACGATTATTATATTCAAATGAAAAATTACAATCTATTAGTCCTTGATTACATTCTTGAATATAATCATAACTTACAGAAATTATATTATTTTTCATAATTTTATAAGTCTCTTCTTTGCTAACACTTAGTGTAGAATGAAAACTCGGTAATACAACTGTCATAATCAATGCAAAAATAAATAAAACTCCTAAAACTTCTATCAATGTAAAGCCTTTATTATTCATTATATCACTTTTCAATATGAATTAAATTTTCATATACTTCTTCCAATGCTCTACCAATTGGTTTAGAAGATTTGTAACTTTGTTCTGGCATTTGATAGTGATTGGTTTTAATCATTTCTTTACTTCTATTTGCTACGATATACACTAAAGCATATTTAGAATCCACTATATTTAATATCTTATCAATAGATGGATAAATCATATTCTCACACTCCCTTTACTATATATTAACTATAATACAAACTGAAAAAAAAGACAATATATTTTACAAAATATTGTACATCTTTTTTTCAACAAAATTCTATCATTTTAAGTTATTTTTTTGACATAGTCGCTGATAAAATAAATTTAATTTTTAATTTATCAGTGACTCTTTTTAGTTAATGGTATCTTAAAAATCATTACGATCTCTTAAAAATGGAGGGACATCAAAATCACTGTCATCATCATCAGCCTCCTTATACAATTCTTCTCTATTTGTGGTATTAAAACTATGATATAAAGGTTCACTAGGTTTTTCGAATCCAGTAGCAATAACCGTTACAATAACTTCATCATTTAAGTTCTCATTAATAACAGCTCCAAAAATAGTATTAATGTCTGTATTAGCTGCACTTCTAATTACTTCAGCTGCTTCTTCTACTTCAAATAAAGTTAATGAAGAACCACCCGTAACATTGATAATCGCGTCCGTTGCACCATCAATAGAAGTTTCTAATAAAGGACTAGAAACAGCTTGCTTTGCCGCTTCAACTGCTCTTCCTTCTCCAGAACCAACACCAATTCCGATTAAGGCATTTCCTCGATCTTTCATAACTGTTTTAACATCGGCAAAATCTAGATTAACTAGTCCAGCAACGGCAATTAAATCAGAAATAGATTGTACTCCTCTATGCAATACATTGTCAACTTCTCTAAATGCTTCCAACATAGGTGTTGTTTTATCAATCAATTCTCTTAAACGATCATTGGGAATTACAATAATGGTATCGACATGTTTTTTTAATTCATCCAAGCCTTTTACAGCTTGTTCCATTCTCTTTTTTCCCTCAAAGCTAAATGGTTTCGTTACAATTCCAACGGTAAGTGCGCCTAAGTCTTGAGCAATTTCAGCTACTATGGGAGCTGCTCCAGTACCAGTTCCACCTCCCATACCACAAGTAACAAATACCATATCAGCACCTTTTAGGGCATCTTCAATGGCAGTCTTACTTTCTAATGCCGCTTCTTTTCCAATTTCAGGATTTGCTCCAGCACCAAGTCCATCAGTAAGTTCACTACCAATTTGTAATTTAGTAGTTGCAAGAGAACGGTTCAATGCTTGCACATCAGTATTAGCAACAATAAAATCGACACCTTTTAATCCGGAGGATATCATACGATTAATCGCGTTACAACCGCCTCCACCAATTCCTATTACTTTTATTTTTGCTAATTGATCCATTTCTAAACCTAACATATTATTCATCTTTTATCCTCCTTACCCGCTAAAAAATTGCTAAATATTTTTTTGGTATTATCTTTTTTGAGTTTACTATTCGATGTAATTAACGCTGTTTCTTCTTCTACACTAAGCATAGTAACATCTTTTCCTCTTGATTCCATTTTGTCTATGAAGTACTTAATCATGCCTAGGACATTTGCATATTTATTGTCTCTACATCCTAATGTAGTAACTGTATATATTATAACATCTTTTCCAAATATTTCATAGGCTAAATTCTTAAATGCTTTAATTTCAGTTAATCCACCAGTTAATACAATATATTGAATCTCGCTTTGTGATAATAATCTAATTTGTTTTTTGGCTAAATTTAATATTTCAACCATTCTACTCATAACCACTTCTGAAACTTCTAATTGGTTTAGTTTTATTGTTTCTCCAATGGTATTCTTTACTTCGTAGATTTCGTTCAACTGGCAAAATCTTTTGTGAGCACTTGCAAATTTTTCTTTTAGTACTCTTCCTTCAAAAATACTAACACCAAATACATAAGCAATATCTTTTTCGACATTAATACCACCAATTTGCAATGTTTCATTATTTACCAGTTTTCCTTCTTCAAAAATACTAACTGTCGTTGTTGCATGTCCAAGATTAATAATAGCTCCATCTTTTTTATCTAAATTTGAATCATGAACTTCATAATAAATTGACAAGCCATTGATAGTAATATCTACAACCTCTAACCCAGCACCTTCTAAAACACTTAGAACAGAATAAATATTTTTCTTAGGTGTTGATATCATTATACCGTTTATTTCTAATTTTTGTCCATTTTTACCTATCGGTTTACTAATTCCCTTTTCTTTATCTATACTATACTGTACAGGTACTACAGTAACAAGTTCATAATTATCCGCTAATTGATTATAAACAGAATCCTTAATCACACGTGCAACATCATTAGCAGTAACTACTCCACCATCCTCGGAACTAATATCTGTACTTCCCGTAACATTTTGAATTTTTATATTATAATCTGGAATATTTACAATTACTTTCTTAACAGTAACTCCAAGCATCTCATTAATTTCATTCATTCCCTGACGAATTGCATCAATTACTAAATTAGGTTCTACGATTAATCCTTTTTTTATTCCTTTGGATCGGATACAATGAGACGCTAAAACATAAAATTTACGATGAAAGTATTCTCCCACCACAAACTTAATAGAATACGTTCCAATATCAATACTTGCATATATTTTCCTCAAATTATACCAACTCTTTTCCAAAAGCAAAAATCAATTCGACATTTTTCATAAAAACAAATCTAATAAAGGGAAATGCCACTAACATATATATTAATTATATCTAAAACAAATTTCTATGTCAATATATGTAAAATAAATTTCAGGTTAAACTTAGAAACATAATCAAAGACTTTATGACTCTTTTCTTTTGAAGTATAATTTTTTCTATTTTATCCTACCTATTTTATTAAATGGCCATATTCTAAATATTGCTTGACCCAATATTTGATCTTTTTTTATTAATCCTTTTACTCTAGAATCTGCTGAAACATCTCGATTATCTCCTAAAACTAAATACATACCTTCAGGAATTTTTCCATCACATTCTACATTATGAATTTTACAAACTTCTTCTAAAGTAAAATCATCTGTAATATCATCTGTAAATTTTTTTTCTTGTGCTTCGCCATTTATATATAAAACATTATCCTTATATTCTACATTATCTCCAGGTAACCCTATTATTCTTTTAATAATTAAGTCATTATCTAAATCTTTAATTACTACAATATCAAATCGTTCTATTTTGGATACGTAATAATTTATTTTACTTAAAAATAATATTTCTCCATCTTTTAATGTATCATACATAGAATCTCCTCTTACAATAACTGGAGTAATAATGTAACTTCTAATTAAGATTACAACTACAATAATGATAATATAAGGCACCCATTCCTTTATAAACTTATTCATACTACCCTCTCCTCTTATAGTTTATTTTTTTGAAGTAATTTCATTATACTAGTGTTAAAAAAATAAGTCAACTTATCAAAAATAAAAATAATTTTAAATTAAAAAATAATAGATTATTTTTCAATCTATTACTCCTCACAATAATTTATTGATTATTGTTGTTTCTACTTTTTCTGCTTTCTTTAATCTTGTATTGACTCTTTCTGTTTCTTAAAAAGTATAATTTAGCACGTCTAACTTTACCTACTTTAACCACTTCAATTGAATCAATATTAGGACTGTTTACTGGGAATATTTTTTCTACTCCTACTCCGCTATAAACTGCACGAACAGTAAATGTTTCAGAAATTCCAACTCCTTTTCTTGCAATAACAATTCCAGTAAAATTTTGAATTCTGTTTACTTCTTTTCCATTTCTAACATCTTTAATCTTACATCCAACTTTTACAGTATCTCCTACTCTAAACTCTGGAATATTAGGATTAAGTTGCTTTTCTGTAATTTTTTCCACTAAATTCTTACTCATTTTTCTTCTCCTTTTCTTAAAATATGTGTTTCATGCAATCATAGTAAATAAAAAGCCATCGAATTGCCACGTCATTAATTATATCATGTTTTTTTTAAAATTCAAGAAATTTTTTTAACTTTTAACATGTGTTCGGTTACAGTTTATTTCAAAAAGATTTATAATTAAGAATTTAACCTTCTTTCTTACTTGTTCTTCTAACACAATCTATTACATATTTTTTTGTTTGCTCATAATCCATTCCTAAAACAACACTAAATTCATTGTATAAATATTTTTCTGCTAATTCAAAATAATAATTGTCTTTATCACTAATTTTCTTTTTATTATCTAATCGATCTTTGTTTCTTAAATAAGTAGTTTTAATAATTTTAATTAAACTTTCATGACTTCCCTCACTTAATAACATTTTGTATTGTGGTTCAATCATTTTTTCATTACAAGTAATCATATCTATTTTGGGAATTTTTTTAATAATATTCTCTGCTTCATCTTTACTAATTAATTCTCTTAACCAACCATTTTTATTTTCTATGGGAACATCAATTCTTAAAGATTCATCATCTATGGGAACTAATACATAATAATCTTTATTTTGAAAATGTTTTTCTTTGATATTTACTACTTTACAAACTTCTTTTCGATAAATTACATAATCGCCAATTTTCTTCACGATGTCATTCTCCTTTCTTAAAACCTCAACAGAATACACACTACTTGTTGTATAAATATTGTATCACAAATTTTTTTATTTTTCATGTCGAAAAATTTTTTGTGTATTTGAAAAGTTAAGTAAAACAGTAAAAAATAGAAAGGCATCACTGTCCTACAAACAATTTCAATCAAAAATGTGCTTAAATAACAATATATTCTTAATTGCAACATTAATTAGTACCATTTTTTAATTCAAACATTATACTATCAAATGTAATTTTAATTATACCTCTAATTCCTATTATATTAAAAAGAAGAAGACCTCAATCTTCTTCATCTCATTAAATTTTTAAAAAATATTTATTTTTTTTACTTCTTGTAGTTTTAGTATAATATCTGGCAAATATAGTCAAAGAGTGATATAGTTGAGTAAAAATTTTTTATAGCAACTTTTACAATAAAGTTTTCTTTTAAAATCCCTGATAATATTAATTTTCTGATAAGATGAAAGGAGATATTTCAGAACCTTCACCCTTTGTAAAATTCACTCCATGAAGAAGAGAAATAACGGGACGTATTCCACATATATTATTCAAGGAAACTTCACTTAAATTACCTAACGTGTCCATGCAAATTGATGATGCGGACAAAGAATCATATACTCCTCCACTCAGAGACCACCACTCTTGGCCGGTATATAAATAATAACTGGAATTAGATGCTTCTCTATGACCTCCTGCTAACATGATTTCATCTGCTGTTAATAAAGCTATAGGATACATTAATGCTCCATTTCCATTTTCACTACTTACTGTAAAAGCATCATTAGTATTACTACACTCTAAACTAGGCGTATATGTCATATATACTCTATTATAAGGTGAAAAAGACAATTCATCAGCAGTACCTCCTCCAAATGGACTCCATCCACCTAAGGAACTTATACTTCGATCATTACACCAGACTGTGTCTTCTAGATAATCAGTATAAGCTGTCATATTGGTTTCATACCAAGTATCTATTGCTGTTTTAATGGTCGAATTTGTCATATTACTTGAACTTGTCAACATTTCATCTAACGCATCTTCTACTGTCTTTCCTCCTGTTAAACTGATATAATATGCGTAATTAGAATCTGTAAAATAAATATAATATACTGTACTACACATTGTTTCTTTTGAAAAACAAGTATAGTGATTACTGTTTAATGTATTATAATCACTTGACCATGAAGATAGATCCAATGTTTTAGTTTTTGTTAAAGAATACTTACCGTTAGAATAGGTTACACCATTTCCAAAATACCACGTTTCAGTTTGAGAACTCATATTCTTACTACTATAAGAATAAGCTGCTCCATACATGTATCCTACATAGGCAGGACTATCATAACTAGAATTAAATGCTGAGGAACCAATCTGGCTATCTTCTCCAGTATTAGAACAATTTTCATCAATTGGAATTCCATTATAGATTAACTTTATTCCTCCTGTAACAGTTGTTCTGACAATCTTCCAACAAAGGTTAGCAAATAAAACATTGTTATTCTCGACTGCGCCTCTATAGTAGTAAATTGGATAAGTATCATTTTCGGTACCTGATTTAATATAAACACCTTTACCATTGGTGTCAGATGAAACACTACTAAAATCTATTCCGGAAGTTGATGTTACATAAGTACTAGACGTATTATCCATTACAGCATTAGATTTTATTAAATTATACAAATTTTCTTCTTTATATTCTTCTACCCAATACTGATTAGCACTTAAAGTAAGATCTCCCCCATTTTCAAAGCCATAATAAATTCCAAAGTCAATAGTTACATTATTGCTAGAATTATTATCAATTTTAATACTTACTATATAATCACTATTTTTTTCTATTACCCCACGAGGTAAATATAAAGTATCTGTCCTATATCCTAAATTAATATTACTTACATTATCTGATAAAGTATAATAAATACCATACTGTAAATTCAATTTTTCAGAATTAGTTACAGTAATATCTACATATTTACTAGATTCTGATGCAATTGTAACACTATTAGTTGCGTTCTTGTTACTTAAAACAAATTTATAAGTAGTAATTCCATCTAGTATGCTAACACCATCACTAGATGTATAGATAGAAAATGTACTATATAAACCAGTAATAAGAATTACAATGAAAACAAAAATTATTAAAATAAAATTTTGTTTTCCAATTTTATCAACTAAAGTATAAAACTTATTTAAAATATTCTTCATCTTTTCACCACTCCATAATAATCAAAACAAGTTTTTATTTTATTCTTATTTAGATTAAAAATTTTTGACCACAAATTAAGTTTCATATTACCCATATTATTATTAACCCTTCCATTTTCTATTTTAATTTTATCAAATTATTCTATTGAATTCAAGTGGTTTATGTAAAGTACTCTTTCACAAATTATGATAATTCATACTTATTTTGAAAGAAGCTATTTATAAAAATTTTCATATTTGAATAAAACTAGTTTACTAACTCCAGTTTTAAGTAGTACTAATTAATTTTTATTACTGGCAAATGTTATGACATGATTCTTTAAGTTATTTTTATCTATTCTTTCATCTTCACTTTGTTTCATTAATTACACAAAAATACAAAAATACTAAATCAATAGTATTTTTGATAATTTATATCATTGTAAAACATATGACATAAAGAGTAGTGTTACTGAGAAGATTCTGCTAATTTTACCGTTACTTTTTTAACTTTATTATTTCTAATGTATTCTACTTCTACTTCTTCTTTAGGCGTATGTTTATATAATTCATAACGGAATTCAGCAATTGAATCAATATCTACTCCTCCTAAAGAAATTATAATATCTCCTTTTTGTAATTTTGCTTGACTAGCTGGAGAATTTTCAGCTACTTCTGTTACTACAACTCCTTTTTCTACATCATCTGGTATGGTAATACCATTTTGCCACAAATAAAAGCTATTTGCAACATCTAACATTCCTATTCCAAAGTATGGTCTAACTACCATTTCACCTTTTTCTAGAGTTGCTGCATAAAATAAAGCATCTTCAATTGGAATAGCAAATCCCATTCCTTCTACAGTGGAATCTACTAATTTCATATTAGTAATTCCAATGACTTCTCCATTAATGTTACATAAAGGTCCACCACTATTTCCAGGATTAATCGCCGCATCTGTTTGCAATACTTTCATATAGTAATCGGATGTTGCACTATTTGTTAATGCTACTTCTACTAAGCGGTCACGACCAGATAAAATTCCTTTCGTAACTGTCCCAGCATAATCTATACCTTCTGGTGAACCTATCGCAAATAAAGTATCTCCTACTCTTAATTTACTGGAGTCACCTAAAGTAGCAACATTCTTTACTTTATCTGAAGATGCCGTTAATACCGCTATATCAGAATATGCTTCCGATCCTTTTACTACTGCCTCAACAGTGGTTTTATCACTTAAAATAATTTCAACTTTTTCTACTCCACTGATTACATGGTGATTAGTCATAATATAAGCCGTTCCATCTAATTGTTTATAGATAAATCCTGTTCCAGTAGAAATAAGTTGATTATTGCTAAATCCTTCTACTACTACAACAGAATCATATATATTATTTACTCCTTCCGCGATACTATTTTCTTCATTTAAAGTTACACTTCCTTTTTGGATAACATTGTTCGTACTAGGAATATTTTCTAACATTAAATAAGAACCCAAAGCTCCACAAATAAAAGATAGTAAAACCGATATAATTAATATCACACCAACATTAGTTTTTTTCATCGTATCATTCCTTCTTTCTATAGATCTATTAATTCTAAATAATTTTCTGGAATTCCCATTCGATCCATCACTTTTTCTATGGGAATAGAATCTATCATCCCATCTAATTTCTCTATTTCATACTCTATTTCTTTCATCATCATATGAAAATCATCTTTTCTTAATAAATACTTCATAATAATTAAGATAGAAAAAACATCATTTTTTCCATAAATGTATTCATCATCCATCTTAGGAATAGCTAATTTTTCATGATATGGTGTATCTATAATTCCTTTTTCGGTTCTATGTTCATACACAATATCTTCATGAGCACATAAATTACGATAATTAGATAATATTGGTAAGAAATTTTCTAAGCATGAAGAAGATACATCAAAAATATCTGCTATTGCTACTTGATCTTCTGGTTTTAAAATCATATATAATTCGCAAACAATTCCAAATGATAAAACTTTTACTAATACCCATAAAGGAATATAACCATAATTA
>CAYOCA010000009.1:0-16174 GCA_964402345.1 uncultured Muribaculaceae bacterium
TGTTCCTAAATCTATTCCAATGTCTTTATTAAACATAATATCACCATCCTAATCAATATTTTAGCACAGATTAATTCTTTTGAATACTACTAATTTGCATTTTTTTCCAAAAACTTTCGTCTTGTAGATTCTCCACCTCTTATATGTCTAATATCCATATGATATTGTAAAATCCTTGACACTTTTTCGTACATATCTGTGTCTATTTCTAATAATCTTTCGCGTAAATCCTTATGAATAGTACTTTTGCTAATACCAAAATTTTTTGCTATTTCACGAACTGTTTTTTCAGTATCAATCATATACTGACCTTCTTCTAATACTCGATTTATAATTTCTCTTTCCATAAACCCTCCAATATTATTTATGAAAAAAAGTGGCAAACATTACCACTATTCTAATTCTCCAAGTAATTTATCATAATAATTTTCTGGATTTACAACACTTCCTTTATAGTATAACTCAAAATGTAAATGATTACCTAAATCAGAACTAATATTTGCTTCTCCACTCTTACCAATAATCATTCCTTGAGTAACAACATCATCAACTTTTACATCGATGCTACCCATACTTTGATATACACTAATCAAATCATTACTATGCTTAATTTTAATCGTTTTCCCCATAATTTCATCTTCAATTACTTCTGTTACAGTCCCATCTAGGATACTGACTACTTCAAATTCAGCATCCATTCCATAATCTATGCCAGAATTTTGCATATAAGTATTCCCATAGTATACAATAGAACCTTCTTGACTTTCTTCGTCAGCTTGATAATCATAATAATTCTGCAAAATTTTAACTCCTCCATTCGTATAAGGACGAATAATAGTAGGATCATTATTTACTACTGGTACATCACTAGAATAATTATTTTCTTCATTAGAAATAACATCACTTACTTCTTCAGGTTCCTTTCCTTTTAAGATATTATCATTAATAAGTCTTTCGATGCAATAAACACTACCAAATAACATCGCGATTGATAAAACATACATCAAGGGAACAACAAACGATTTCAATTTTCTTTTTTTCATTATTTTCACCTCTACTTTAAGTATGAGCAAAAAATAAAAGTTCTATACACATAATTTTTAAATTTTTAAATAAAAAATATTTAAAAAAATGTTTATCTTTATTGATTATCAAAAATATTATTCAAAAATTTTATTCAACTAAATTTTTTTAAAATAGTATCAGTATAATAATGACTTAAAATTTCTTTATAACTATATCCCTTTTTTGCCATTCCTTGCGCTCCATATTGACTCATTCCAACTCCATGACCATACCCTTTTGTTTGAATTAATACATTACTACCCACTAATTCAAATGTAAAATCACAGGAGCGAAGTCCTAACTTATTATAAACATCTCTTCCTGTAAACTCATGATCGTTAATTTTTAAACGAACAATGCGATTACTAGTACTTCTTTCCAATATTTCTACCTTTAACTTGTCATGATATTCTAATCCAAGACGTTCATAAAACTCTTGTAGGCTAATCGTTGTACTATAATTAAAAACTGTCGATACTTCTTCATCCCAACTAGATTCTACACTTCTTAAATAAGGTAAGCTACTAGAAAAAACTACTTCAGAATCTTCTGTATATCCATTACTAGTAGAAAAAAACATAGCATCAATTACTTCTCCATCGTATTCTAAATATTCCATAGATGTCTCATTTACTGCTTGTCTTACCTTATTAATATATAAAACATAATTTTCTTGCCATTTTTCATGAAGTTCATTATCATCTAAATAAACCTGATTACTAA
Organism: uncultured Muribaculaceae bacterium; assembly: GCA_964402345.1. GTDB lineage: Bacteria > Bacillota_I > Bacilli_A > RF39 > UBA660 > RUG11198. Next base: position 1,789 of record CAYOCA010000009.1, read on the forward strand.
CAGTATCTACCACATCATAATCTTGATCTTTGTTATAAAGTATCCTTCTCATCGCATAACTACGACTCGCGACACTTTGAGCTTTTAATGCTTCTAGTTCAAAAGAAACAGGCATTTCTCCTGCTACTACTCCTACTATATATTCCTCCAAAGGAATTGTCTCTATATTTCCATTTTCTCTTTTTACTCGAATTAGAATGTTTGATAAATAGTTTAAGGTAATTTCTTTTAAAGAAGAAGCTGGTTTGTCCATAAAAGACACCACAAAAAAAGGAATACTTATCACTACTATGGTAATCATTAATAATTTTTTCATAAATACCTCACTTTAATTAAATACTCCTAAAAAATCATTCACAAAATTAACAACTAAATAAGAAATTCCCATTATTAAAAACATATAAAATATTCTAGCTTGATAATAATTACTTTGTCCTTTCTTAAACATGGCATTCAAATTAACACTATCTAAGGAAAACACTACTAAGGGAATAACTAAGATATATAAAATAAGTTTAACCATTTTTTTCCTTATCTAAAATCATCTGATTTCTCTTAATGTACTTATCAATATTAGAAAATGGAGTGGCAATAAACTTATCAACAATACTCTTCGCTTGTTCTTCATCAATATCAGCAGAGAATGAAATGACATTAGCATTATTATGACTTTTACATAATACAGCCTCACTGATATTACTAACCTTTGCACAATATATTCCTTTTACTTTGTTAAGCGCAATACTCATACCAATACCTGTTCCACAAATTGCTATTCCTAAATCAACTTTTTTACTTTTAATTCCTTCTCCTAATTTAAAAGCATACTTGGGAAAGTCTACTGATTCCATTGTATCGGTACCATAATTTACTACTTTGTAGCCATTATGTTCCAAATACTCCACTAAAACATTTTTTAAATAAACCCCTCGATGATCACTAGCAATTCCAATCTTCATTATTCATCACCTTTCCTCTATTTTTTATTATATCATATATTTTTACTACAACAATAAAATTAACTAAAAAAGAAACTAACTACGCAGCTTCTTTATCAAATCCATAACGTTTATTAAACTTCTCTACTTGCCCCTTCTTACTAGTTAAATTTTGTTTTCCAGTATAGAATGGATGACATTTAGAACATACTTCAACATTTATTTTATCTTTTGTAGACATTGTTTTAAAAGTATTTCCACAGGCACAAGTAACAGTAGCCTCGACATATTCTGGATGAATATTCTTCTTCATATATTTCTCTCCCTTCGCCATGACCTAAGTCATAGATAATATAAATTACGTTTTTTATTATAACAATTATTATTTTGTTTTTCAACACCTTTTTAAAAATTAATCAACAATTTTAATATCAGCTCCTACTTTAACTAACTTACCAACTATATCTTCATACCCCCTTAAAATATGATCAATATTAGTTATTGTGGTTGTTCCATCGGCAATTAATCCACAAATAATCATCGAAGCTCCACCGCGTAAATCAGTTGCAACAACTTCTTTACCAACTAAACAACATGAACCAGTTATAGTTAAATTTTGTTGATCAATTACTTCAATATCAGCTCCCATCTTTATCGTATCAGGGATATTCATAAAGCGATTTTCATAAATAGTTTCTTCAACATGACTTATTCCTTTACAACTTATTAAAAAAGGAATGAACACCTGCTGTAAATCTGTAGGAAATCCAGGATATACCATAGTTTTAATATCAATCGCATGATATTTACCAACTTTAGCTACTCTAACATAATTTTTACCAATATCTAATTTTACTCCTGCTTCTTCTAATTTAGAAGTTAGGCTTTCAATATGTTCTGGAATAAGACCGCTAACTTTTAAATGATCTCCTAATAAAGAAGCAATAATAACATAAGTACCTGCTTCAATCATATCTGGAATTACTTGATATTTCGTTTTTCCTAGATAATCTACTCCAGTAATCTCTATTTTACTAGTACCAATTCCTGTGATTTTAGCACCCATACTATTTAAAAAATTACAAACATCAACGACATGTGGCTCTCTAGCAGCATTATCAATAACTGTCTTTCCTTTTGCTTTAACTGCCGCTAATATAATATTAATGGTAGCGCCTACACTAGGAACATCTAAAAAGATATCATCACCTATCAATTTATCTGCTTCAATTAAAAAGTTCCCATTATCTTCTGTGACTGTTGCACCAAGTCTTTCAAATCCTTTTAAATGTAAGTCAATAGGTCTTTCACCAATAGAACATCCTCCTGGAAAACACATTTTTACTTTTTTATATTTTCCCAGTAATGCACCCATAAAATAATAAGATGCTCGAAGGCGAGATGCTAATACACAGGGAATAGAATGATTCTCCATATCACCACTATAAATTTCTATATGATGACTTTCTCTTTTTACCTCAACATTTAAAAAATTTAAAATATCTTCTAGAGCATCAATATCACTAATATTTGGTACATTATCTATAATAACCTTTTCATCACATAAAATTGCTGCTGGAATCAAGGCAACAGCACTGTTTTTAGCACCACCTACTTTGATTTCACCATTAAGTTTTTTTCCACCAGTAATTACAATTTTAGACATAACGATCACTCCTACCATATTATATAAATTAAAAAAAAATATGCAACAAAACTATTCATTATATTACCAAACAAAGAAAAGAAAATCAACAACTTTTTTATTCAATCCATCAAACCATCACACTTTCAATTAAATCATTAATTTTCTAATCAATATCTATGTTATCAATAATGTTAGTGTACTATGCAAAAAAATTGAAAATAAAATGCTACTAATTATCAAAGTATCTTTTAAACATTACAACTAATAACAATTATTTCTACTTACAATTTTATCATAAACCAAAAAAAAATACTATATCTAAAAAATATAGTGAATTCCTAATAAAATCAACATTATTCCCCCACCAATAGTGGCATATTTACCAAATTGATCATTTAACTTTTTACCAAGGCGAAGCCCTAAATAGGTAAATATGCCACTCACAATCATGAATACACTAGACACTAATAAATAATTATGACTTATTGCTGAAATTCCAATTCCTGTTGTTAAACTATCAATACTGACTGATAATCCAAAAAATAAAAATCCAACCAAACTTACTAATATCTTAATTTCTTCTTCTTTAACACTTGATACTATCATCTCAATTCCAATAATACTAAAAATAATTCCAATTACTAACTGAGAGTCAAACAGAAAAAATTGACAGACAAGACTTCCAAAGAATAGACCAATAAGGGGCATTACAAAATGAAAAAGTCCAACAATAATAGATAATAAAAATTCATTTTTTTTTGACAATCCATATGTGCCATAAATTAATGATAAAGAAAAAGCATCCATGGATAGGCTAATCCCGATTAATAAAATAACAAAAAAAACATTCATGAATATATCACCTATTTTAATATATTATGAATATTTCTATCTTATGAAAGTATATTTGCTTAAAAAATTTTATCCAACATTTCCTGTACAAAGAAGCGATACTCTACACCATCTGTATCTTCATTTTCACTTGCTTCCAATAAACATAATGGAGGGAATAAAACACACCACCAATTATCTCCATTTCCTTCCCCAATAGATATGACTAGCGATTCATATTCTCCTGCTTCATAGCGAACTCCTTTATACTCCTTGCTAGGAAAATAATTATCACCAAAATTAATTACAAAATTCCTGTCATAATCATTTTCTTGAAATAGCTTATCAATGCCTTGACTCATTTCTTCTTGACTATTTTGAATAATTTTTCTGGCTTCTTCAATATTATCTACATCAATTAATTTGGGATACAAGTAACTTTCTACATATTCCTTTACCTTCATTTTCATACTTTGATCATAAATTGTATTACTATTTGCGATAACCCGAACCCGAATTGCTGATGAAGGAATCACAATCTCATCTGCATTCACATTAATATATACAAAGATAGCTACCATCACAGTAATTACAATAAAAATAATCTTTTTCATAACATCACCCTTTCCTTGTTTTCATAATGGGTAATATTTTTTTATTTTATACAAATTAATATTAAATTTTCAAAAAGATAAGATATAACTTTAACAATAGGTAATTATATAGATAAAAAAAGACTATTAGGTAATTAAAATTCTAATAATCTTTTAAATTTTTTTTATAATTGCCACGCTAAGAAAGCCATCGTTAACTTCAAAGCTTTTATAAATTACTTCAAATTTTAAATTTTTCACCAGTTGCCTCATATATCCATGAAACTTTACAACACCAGTAGGATTTATTTCAATCTCCAAAAAAGAAGCGTATTTTTTCTGACTTTCACTACAAGAAATATGCTCATTTTTTAACATATTAAGTATGGCCTTATAAATAGCTTCTTTCTGTGAAATAACAATACTGAAGTTACAACTTAATTCACCAGGAAAAAATATATTTTTTAAAACTTCTTCTTCTAAATCAACAAAAATATCTACAAATGTTTTCGTATTATAATAGTCAATACCAATTCCCATAATTTTTAAAGAAGAATAGATTCCAAGATAATAACTTTTGTTATTATCATAAGAACTAGAAACAAAAATATTTTTTTCGAAGTAACTTTCTCCTTTTATATTTACTAGGTGCATTCCATCGAAATCCCTCGTTACAATAATATTCTCTCTTTTTACTTTTTTATAGAGTAATTCGTAGACAACATCAGCAGTGCATTCTAAAGAAAATGTTATCCGTTTACACTCTTTATCAAAGTTCATCGGATAACATTTTAAACACCAATTATCACAGTAATTATTTAAAAAATTAGTCAGTTGTTTCAACATATTCTGTCAATGCATCAACAGTATCTTGTAATGTCACACATTCAATTAACTTATTTAGAGGAAATTTAATTTTATATTGATAGTTTAATAATGCACATATCTTCATACCTTGTACAGACTTAACTTTTAAATCATCTTTCCAATTTGTCGTAGGACTTAATTCAGAAACATCAATTTTAAAAGTATCGGCAATAATTTTAAAAACTCCCTCTTGAAGTTCAGATTTTGTCATAATTTACCTCCTTACTCAATTCTTCCTGCTAACATAGCAATAGCGCCAACTAAATCGTCAACACCAAATGATCTTGATACTTCAGCAATTGGTTTAGCATATCCACATATCAAAGCACCATATATTTTTGCACCTGCAAATATTTGAGTTGCTTTAATACACAAGTTTCCAGCATCTAAGTCAGGAAAAATTATAATATTTGCTTTTCCTTTTAAAGGATTATCTCCCTTAATTTTCTTTTCAGAAATTTTAGGAACAATTGCAGAATCTAATTGCAACTCACCGTCTACAATCATATCAGGACGTTTCCTATGTAATAATTCCACAGCTTTTTGAACTTTTTTTACATCATCATGATTTGCACTACCTTTTGTAGAAAATGATAACATTGCTACTCTAGGTTCCCACTGTAATAATGCTTTAGCAGCATCAGCAGTATTAATAGCGATACTTGCTAACTCCTCGCTACCAGGTTGAGGAACTAAAGTACAATCTGAAAAACATAATAATCCATTTTCACCTCCAGTAAAGTTTGGAATATCTACTACACAAAAACTAGAAGGTGACTCAATTCCTGGAGCTAGTCCCAAGAAAAGAGATGCTGCATTAATTACATCAGCAGTTGGGTATAGAAATCCACCTAATATTCCATCTGCATCGCCTGATGCTACCATCATACAAGCATAGCCAACGGGATCACATATAATAGATTCAACTACTTCTGCTGGAAGTTCACCCGTTTCTTGTTCAAATTTTATTGCATATTCTTTAATCTTTTCACTTGATGAATCGATATCAACTACTTGCATACCAGTTAAATCAATACCATGTCCTTCAATAACGTTTTTGTGACCTACCAAAATTGGTTTAATCATTCCCATATCCATCGCTTTTTTAGCAGCAGCCACAATTGTTTCGGCATCAGCATCGCCAAAAGCAATTGTAGGACATTTTTCACATGCTCTATTTTTAATTAAATCTAAAAATTCCATTTATTCCTCCTCATATTATTTATTCCATAAACGACGTAAATCGTTTTCAATCATATCTGACATATCTCTAGTAATTTCAGCCAAGTAGCGATTCTTCATTTCATGTGGTCCACCACTATAGAAAGTTGCATGATTTGTACCAGGCCACAAGTGCATACTACACATTACTTTTGCTTCAAGCAATTTGCTACAATAAGTAATATCATCATCACGATTTGGATCACTTTCAGCAACGTGCATAAATACAGGTGGCATTCCCTTTAATTCTTCAACTGTTGCATGGTTTGGAACAATTCTAGGACTTAATGCCGTCAATGCTACTCGGTTATCTCCAAAGAAACTTTTCCAAGTCATTTGTACTTCTTCACATCCTAAATTTTCTCCTCCAAAAGTAATGAATGATGATGCACCACCTGCACGATCATCAACTGGTGGAAAATAACAAGATACACCTCTAACAACAATATCCTTTTCTTTCAAAAGATAAGCAAGTCCCAACGCCATCTGACCACCAATACTATAACCAGATAATACAATATTATCAGCATCAATATTATATTTATCAGCATTTTCTACTACCCATTTATATGTACTATAACAATCGTTTAATTGAGCAGGTTGTTTATTTTCTGGGTGAACACGATAGTGAGGCGCAACTACAATAGCATTCAAATTTTTACTAATTCCAGCAATCTCAGCACCAAAATATTCAGGTTTTCCTGCCATTCCAGCTGCGAAAAAGTATAATATTACTGGGAATTTTTCACGATCACAATGTTTTGGTTTTCTAATCACCATTCTTGTGTCTGGAGCATCTGGTTCTTCTTCTGTTGCCTTAGCATACATTTCAAGCCATTCTCCATCATTTTCTACATCTTCAGGAAGTGTTGCACCAGACAACATTGCTTCAAATGCACCATCAAAAATAATACGACCTTTATCTATTTCTTCTTGACTTAGTCCAGGTCCCATTACATCTGGAAAGAATGTTGCAATGGTAGGAGCATTCCAATTTTCTCTTACTCCACCAGGAAATGCCCATTTTGGATCTCTACGATCATCTAATCTTAAATAATTCTTACTCATTTATTATCCTCCTTTTTATTTATACTCTAATAAAGGTTCTTCCCCTTTAATATATCTGTTTGCACCTGCTGCTAAAGATTCTAATTCATTTTCACCTGGGAAAATGTAAATTGGTGCAATATGGTCAACCCATTTACTAATTTCATCAGTTACACGTTTCCAATTAGCAAGTCCACCAGTGATTGCAACAGCATCAACTAATCCATGCATGGTAATTACTCTCTGACCAATTTCTTTTGCTACTTGATAAGCCATTGCTTCCACAACTTCTTTAGCCTTTTCATCACCATTTTTGATTCTCTCTTCTATCTCTAAACCGTCACTAGTAGATAAATAACCAGCAAGTCCACTTTGAGCACCTAATAATTTATGCATCTGTTCCCTGGTGTATTTTCCACTATAACACAAGTCGACTAATGCTCCTACAGGAACAGCACCACAGCGAACTGCTGAAAATGGTCCGTCTCCTTCAACGCCATTATTAACATCTAATACTTTTCCGTGGCAATGAGCTCCTACGGTAGTTCCACTTCCAACATGTGCCACAATAATATTACAATCTTTATAATCTTTATTTAGTTTTTCAGCAACTAAATGAGCGATTGCCTTATGGTTGGGTACATGATATGAATTTTGTCGCTCCACTCCTGGTAATCCAGAATAACGAGCAATTGGCATCATATCCACATCGGTAGTTGGATCAACAACAATTGTTTCAATATTGTATTCTTGTCCTAACTCATAACATAATACGCATCCAGGACTACTTACATGAATTCCATATTTTTCTGACTTCATATCTTCTAGCATTGCTTCATTTACTGCGTATACTCCTGGCAAACAAGGTTTTACCATTCCTGAGCAACATACTATCAAATCTAAATCAGACATAGAATATTTTTGGGCTTCAACCCATTTCTTTATATCCTTCTTTTTGACTTCATTTTGTTCCCAAAAATTAGCGTATTTATTCATTTCATCTAAAGAATGTCGAAGTGTTTCTTTAGATAATTGTTTTTCCCCTTCATAAAGGGCAATTTTTGTTGTAGTTCCTCCAAAAGAAAGAACTATCATTTTTGAGTCTAACTTCATTTGACCTCTCCTTTTCATATTTTCTATAGAAATTATAAAAAATGTTTCTACCCGTCCTTAGCATCCTATAGTAATTAAAATATATCATTTCAAAATTTTGTTGTCAATGGAATTAATTATTTGTTAAACAATCAAAAATTCTTAAAATATACATTATATTAATTTTCTACACCATAAAAAAAGATTCCCAAAATTCCTATCTTTTTGTAATAAATAACTACCACTCTATCTTCTTTAATAAAGGCCATTTCTTCATCCAACGACTCGTTCTTTCATCATAAGCATCTTTTGTAAAATCTCTTTTAACAGGACGTAAAACCATTCCAAATAAATCATTCAATCCATAAGGAGCATAGACAACAAATCTCCCTTTCTCTAACTTTACTCCAATACAAGTAACTGTTGCTCCCCAACTAGCAATAGCGTCAGCGACACTCGTATAAGGTTTTCTCTTAATTCCATATTTTTCATAATACCAAAGATGAACTCTTGCTTCATTCTTAATATCGACTTCTGCAGCTATATCTTTTAGTTTTTCTTGTAATCTCTTAATAACTATATCTTCCTTTTCATAAGATAAATCTTCATCATAATAGACAATATCATAATCTTTAATTCCGTAATCAATGTCATAATCATGATAATAATTAAAAACAGTTTGATTAATAGCTCCTGCTCCAACATAATAATTGATAATTTCATCTTTTTCTAAGATTTCTAAGATTTTCATTAAATTAGTATTTTTTCTTAAAATTTTTTCTAAAATCTCTAACTGCTTATCAATAGAAAGATTAACTCCTTCTAATTTACAAACTTCTTCCATTTAACATCACTACCCTTAAAAAATCAATTATTATTAACATAAACTCTTTTATAGTCTTTATCTAACTTATGAAGTAAAAAATCCATTCCTCGATTTAACTTATCAAATATCCACACGCTACAAATTGCAAACACAATATACAAAAGAACTGTATTAAAAGTAATCTGTGACAAATCAAAGAAATCATTTTGAAACATCACGACATAAGTAAATAGTAAAACTAAAAACACGAACAAACTACCTCTAAACCAATTAAAAGGACGACATAACCTAAAAAGATAAATAAACCCAGTTGTACCAGTCATGATTACAATCAACGTAGAAGTTAGATTTTCATCAATAGAAAACTGTTCTCGAAATAAAACAATCATAACTACATTAAATACAACAGTTAAAGCAGCTGGAACACTTTTTCCTACCACTTTCAACATAAATTTTCCTTTTACAAGATTATGATTAGGTTCTAACGCTAAAACGAAAGAAGGAATACTAATCGTACAAGTAGTAATTAAACTAAGATGAATTGGTAAATAAAAATATTCACTTTTCATAAAAATACATATCACTACTAAAATACAAGTAAAAATAGTTTTAATCAATAATAAGGAAGCTGACCTTTCTACATTATTAATCGTTCTTCTTCCTTCCGCGACAACTTCTGGCATCGCTGCAAAATTAGAATCTAATAACACTAATTGACTCACGTTTTTAGCAGCGTCACTTCCACAAGCCATAGCAATACTACAATCTGCTTTCTTTAACGCTAAAACATCATTTACTCCATCTCCTGTCATCGCTACCGTATGACCCTTTCTTTGTAGACTTTCAATAATTAATTTTTTTTGATTAGGAGTAACTCTTCCAAAGACATCATATTTTTCTAACATTTCATCAATATTATCTTCATTTAATAATGTTGCATCCATTCCTTTAGCATCCTTTAATCCAGCACGTGTAGCAATACTACAAACTGTTTTAAAATTATCTCCACTTATAATCTTTACTTTAACACCTTGTTCTTTAAAATACTTTAATGTATCGGGAGCTTCTTTTCGAATTTTATCTTGAATTAATAAAAATCCTAATACTTGTAAATTACTAGGTGAATCAGTTAACTTATTTTTACTATAACCCACTACTAACACACGGTAATCACTATATTGTTCAACTTTTTTTTGATATTTAGCAAAGTCACTCTTTAACACGAACTCAGGTGCTCCTATATAATAACTACCTCGATTATCAAAAGAGACTGCTGAAAACTTTCGACTAGAGGAAAATTCTAACTTTTCAGTCACAGTCCAAATTCCTTTGTTAGAGTATCTCGACTGAATTGCTTCCATTGTCGCATTCAAATTATCAAAAGCATAACTAATATTAGCTAATATCTCATCTAAATCCCTAGAAGAAACACCATCTTCACATACTACATCCGTTAATTCCATAGTTCCTTCTGTAATAGTTCCTGTTTTATCCAAGCAAATAACATCAACTCTTGCTAAGGTTTCAATACAATATAATTGTTGCACTAATACATGATATTTTGACAAACGAACTACACTAACTGCCATAACAGAACTAGTTAGTAAAAGTAATCCTTCGGGAATCATTCCTATTAGTGCACCGACAGTATTAAAAATAGAAGAAGTAATATCATAGTCTGTAACTTTTAATTGATTCAAAAGAAGAAATGCTCCAACTGGTACAATGATAATTGATAAAACTTTTAAAATTTTTTCAAAAGAATTCATAATAACAGAATTAACTTTCTTTTCATATTTTGCCTCTGCACTTATAGTAGAAATATAATTATCACTGCCAATATGATCCACTCTTGCATAGCAACTACCACTAACAATAAAACTACCAGATAAAATTGTATCTCCTGTTTTTTTAGCAATAGGATCCACTTCACCAGTTAAAAAAGACTCATTCACTTCAACCATACCTTCTAAAATAATAGAGTCCGTGATGACTTGATTTCCCATTTGTAAATGTAAAACATCATCTAAAACAATTTCTTCTACTCCCAATGTTAATTCCTTGCTTTCACGGATACAATGGACTTTAGCTTCTGCTAAAACACTAAGTCGATCAATTGTTTTCTTTGAAATAATTTCTTGGATAATACTAATCACACTATTGCAAATAATAACACCCATAAAAGTGCAATTTTTTAAAGATTCCCAAAAAACACCACCATAAATACCAGATATAACGATTGCTGACCCTAAAATGACATTAATAAAATTAAAATAAGTAAAAAAATTACTCATAATAATTTGTTTAATGGATTTGGTTGGTGGTTGATCATTATAGTTAACTAAATTATTGGAAAATCTTTCTTCTACTTGATTTATAGTTAACCCTTCTTTATAATTAGGGTTATATCGAACAATATTATTCATCTACATCACCTACTTTATTTACTTAAAAACATTGTATCATATTTTAAGCTACTTTTATAAAAAAATTTTCACTTTACATAAATTCTAAGTTTTTAAAAAAAGGAATCAAAATAAAGATAAGTATTTTCTCTAGTGTCACCTTCTATAAATAAAAACAAAACGATCCCGATTAGAATAATCTTTTTCAATCATTACCTCAATACCTTTTAAATACTGATAAGCTAGATTTTTTACCATTTCTCCTTGATGTTGTCCTATCTCAAAAGCAATTAAGAAAGTACTCTTCAAATAGTCACTGATATCTCGTAAAATTTTTTTATAAAAATATAATCCCTCATCTTTAGCATATAAGGCAAGATGAGGTTCATTTCTTTGAACAATTTCCTCTATTTTCTCATCTAGCATTATGTAGGGAGGATTACTAATCACTACATCAAAATTACCCTCAACGCATTCAAATAAATCACTTACTAAAAAAGAAACCTCTACTTGATTTAGAAAAGCATTTTCTTTAGCTACTGCAATTGCATCTTTAGAAACATCTACAGCCACTACTTTACTTCCTAATTCTTTTTGTAATGTAATCGCGATACAACCACTACCTGTACCAATATCTAATATTCTTAAATCTTTTATCTTTTTAGAAAATATCTTCTCGATATAACTAATGGTCTTTTCCACTAATAACTCTGTTTCAAATCGAGGAATTAACACTCTTTTATCAACTTTCAAGTCGTTACCATAAAAATTTACATTTCCCACAATATACTGTGGAGAAACTCCTTCTTTTAATAAGTTAATTCCTTGTTCTAACTCTTCCGTTGGTAAATATTTTTTTATATATTCTAAATCTTTTTCTCTCATAAAAAACCTCATTTTTAAGTATAAAAATATCTAAAACAAAAAGATGTTACAAAATCATTCATCATGATTATGCAATATCTTCCTCATTACCTTCTAATTTCCTTTTTTGATCTTCATTGATTAAAGCCTCAATTACAACTCCTAAATCACCTTCCATAATTCGATCTAAATTCATAGAGGTAAAACCAATTCGATGATCTGTAAGTCGATTTTGTGGATAATTATATGTTCTGATTTTCTCACTTCTATCTCCAGTACCAATTTTACTACGTCTTTCTTTTCCTTCTGCTTCTTCTTTTTCTCTTAACTTCAAATCATAAAGTCTTGTTTTTAAAATTTTAAAAGCTTTTTCTTTATTTTTAATTTGACTTCTTTCTGTTTGGGAATAAACAATAATACCTGTTGGAATGTGAGTAAGACGGACAGCACTATCTGTAGTGTTCACTCCTTGACCACCACAGCCACTACTTCTAGTGATATCAACTCGAACCTCACTTTCATCTAATTCAAAATCAAAATCATCTGCCTCAGGCATAACTAAAACTATCGCGGTTGAGGTATGAACCCTTCCTTGACTTTCAGTTGCTGGAACTCTTTGAACCCGATGAGCACCGCTTTCATATTTTAATTTTGAATAAACATTATCACCATGTACCATAAATTCAATATTCGTAAATCCACCTGCAGACCCTTCAATACTGTTTGTAACATCGATCTTCCAACCTTCACGACCAGCATATCTAGTATACATATCAAATAAATCACCGGCAAATATATTAGCTTCATCTCCCCCAGCGGCACCTTTAATCTCCACTACAACATTCTTCTCATCATTGGGATCATGTGGTAACAATAAAATTTCTAACTGAGACTCTAATTCTGTTTTTTCTTTTTCTAAATTTATTAATTCTTCTCGAGCAAATTCTCCTAATTCATTATCCTTAGTTAGTTCCTTATCTTCTTCAATGTTTTCTAATACCTTCTTATAATTTTGATATAATTCAACTGTATCAGATAGTCTAGTTTGTTCTTTAGATAACTCTGTCATTTTTTTTATATCTTGAATAATATCAGGATCAGATAACTCATTAGAAATTTCATGAAATCTTTTTACTATAGCGTCCAATCTATCTATCATAACTTTTCTCTCCTTCATTACATAACTATTCTACCATATAATACAAAAGAACGCAAAAAAAATTTAGAATAATGCAAATTACTCTAAATATAAAAAATAATTTAACTAACTTTACTGTTACGAGAACGAATTTTTTTCAAATCATGAAAAAGAAGTTCTGAATTTCTCCCGATGCGATAGCGATCATCAAAAGAATATTCACGACATGATAAAGTTTTTTCGTATTCTTTAGCGGGAAATTCGTTTTCAACTTCAAATTGAATTATATTAGAGCGTAAGGCCGCTCTAAAAATCTTTAAATTTTGAAGTTGAATATTTCTTTCAGTATTAGAAATTTTTCTATTATCTCCAGATAAAACTACCATTTCACGATTAAATGTATTCCACATTTTTTCAAAAGGGATACATTTATATATACCCATTCCAATAAATTGTTGAACTATAGATTCTTTATCGGTAGCGTCTAATTCACCTAACAGACTAGTAAAAAGAAGAATACTACTTAGATAATTAGAACGGATAACTTCTTTTGTGTAATTAACAATTTCATCAACAGTTACTTCCTTATTTATATAATTATGCACAAGTTGATTACCATCTTTAAAATATCCTAAAGATAAAATGTCTCTAAATGTCATCAAATCATTCTTTGTAGTAGAATAATTAGGTAAAAAGCCATGTTTCTCCATAACATCATTATGATACTGCATCAATGCGTCACGAATTTCTTTTAAATCATCTTTATTTGGAACAACAAGATTTCCTTCATACACAGTTCCATTATTCATTGCTATAATCACAATAATCCCCCCAATCAATTGGTATGTAGTTTACCACAAAGGAAGAAAAATGTCAACTGTTTGTTACCACATGATTATGTAGTGAAAAAATATAA
>CAYOCA010000010.1:0-3994 GCA_964402345.1 uncultured Muribaculaceae bacterium
TAACTGATTAAGGGTATTTTTAGTAGTATGAAATTAGATGAATTAGTTAAAGATTATAGTAAATATAGAGAAGAGGAATATATAACTTTTATAAATTCTCAAAATGATGAACTAAAATGCATCATTAAAGAAGTTAATTGGTATAAAAATGAAAGAGAACTCTTAATGATCGAAGGAACGAGATTTACATTATCTTCTACAAATGATATCGAGGAGGGGATAAAGTCTATTAATAGTTTTAAACGTTATAAAGAAGGTATCAAGGAAAATGGAATATACGCTATACATATTGAACCTGTAACTAGTAATATATTTAGTATGAAATTACAAAGAGAGTATTATGATTATATCAAGAATGGTACTAAAAGAATCGAAATAGGATTGAACGATGAAAAGCGTTCTAAAATTAGGATTAATAACATCATCGAATTTCACTTAGTCGATAATGAGGATGAATTTATAAAAGTAAAAGTATTTGGCTTATTAAGATATGATAATATTAGTAATTTAATAGATAATCATGACATGAGGCTATTAACTAGAAGCAATATGACTAAAGAAGAATTAATACATATTTTTAATGATATATATCCGTTGGAAGAACAACAAAAGTATGGAGTCTTAGGAATAAGGTTTATATTAGAGGACTATCGAGAAATTAAATAATTAATTATTTCGATAGCCTCTTTTATATTTACGTAAAACTAGACATGGAATATTGTAGAAGTCTATTAACCCTGATAAAATGTTAAATAGAAGAGAGTGTGAATATTTATGTCAAAGAGCATGAAAAGTGGTATTTTATTAACCGCGGGAAGAAAATTTTTCCATAAAATTATGTAGAAAGTTCAGTTATGTAGAAAGTTATAGTAAAAAGCCTTACAAAATAAGACTTTATTGTTAAAAACTTTCTACATAAAAAAATAGAGTATATTTATTATACTCTACTATAAAACTCAACAATCAATGCTTCATTAATGTCAGCGTTTAATTCGCTTCTTTCAGGTTTTCTAAGGTAAGTAAGTTCTGATTTAGCATCATCATAAGATACAAAGTCAACTCTTTTAGTTGTTTTTTCTAAAGCTTCTCTAACAACTTTAAGATTTTTATCATCTTCTTTTAGACTAATAACATCACCAATTTTAACTCTGTAAGATGGAATGTCAACTTTTTTACCATTTACGGTAATGTGTCCATGATTGACAAGTTGTCTTGCTCCTCTTCTTGTAGTAGCGAATCCTGCACGATAAACTAAATTATCTAATCTACTTTCTAGTAAGAATAACAAGTTCTCACCATGAACACCTTTCATTTTACCAGATTCATCTACTAATTTTTTGAATTGTTTTTCACTAATTTGATACATAAATCTTACTTTTTGTTTTTCTGTTAATTGTACAGAATAGTTAGATGGTTTTCTTTTGCGGTCAGCTCCGTGTTGTCCTGGACCATAACTTCTTTTTTTACCTTTAGAAAACTCTACTCCACTTTCTAGAACAGAAAATCCAACTCTTCTTGATTGTTTGTTATTTGGGCCTGTATATCTAGCCATGTGTTTCATCTCCTTCTTGCAAAAGGGGTGGTAACTATTGAGTTTGTAGGGTGTTTTGTTTTTACTTTCGCTTATGCAGCAACGTAAGTTACTTATATATCACACATTACAAAACAATAGGTACTGCTGCCAAATTGCATAAGTATTATATAATTTTTTGAAGAGTCAGTCAAGAAAAAAATTTATAATTTGTAAGATATGGTGTTAGTATAAAATTTTCTAATAGATGAGCTCATTTTAAAAAAGTTGTAGATTAAATTAAGTTTAGGGGACTAATTATTCTAATTAAAAGACAAAAAATAAAAAAACTAGTTAAATCTTTGTAAACTTTGTAGAAAAATGTTTTTATAGTTGCTATACTGTAAATGAGAATAGAAAAGGGAAAGATAGGAGAAAGGAAGATTATGAAAAAATTAACAGACTTAATGTCAAAAACTGGAAAATGGTTATTAGTTTTCGGAATTTTATTTTCACAATTGTCTTTTCCGTTGAGTGTTCTTGCTGAAGAAGTAATGAATACCAAAAGTACAACGGAGGATGAACAACTAATTGATTTAGATAAAAATTTAGAAAATTCTAATGAAAATCTTGATGAAAATGAAAATTTAGAAAATGAAACACCAAATCAAATTAATGAAGAAAATCAAATTGATGGATCTGATGAAAATCAAACAGATGGTTCTAGTGAGAACCAAACAGATGGATCAGATGAGAATCAGTCTGATGGATCCGGTGAAATTTTAGAGGAGTTAGAACCAGCAGAAAATGGAAGCATTCAGGTTGAATTAAAAGATGATCTATGTATTATAAAAAGTACATTGACAATTCCTGTTACCGTGGAGAGACTTTCTAAAGAAGTAGAAAATTTCTTGAAAGTAACAACTGAAGATGACTCTCAAATTGAACTAAACGAAAATGTTTATACAAGTTATAAACTAATTCTTACAACAGATCTTGGAGAAACATCATATAATATTATTCTTTTAGGTGATTATGACGCTAATGGTATTGTAGATGATGATGATCAACAAGCAATGTTAAAATCTTTATTACAAGATGAGGATATGCAAGATGTAATGAGTATAGTTGATGTAAATGAAGATGGTGAATTTAATATTTTAGATGTAACACATCCTATATTTACTGATAACTCTTGGGTGGAGAGTGTATCTGCAAATGATGAATTAAGCACATATTTATCATTAGATGGGACTCAAACTGAATTTTATGTAGGTGAAGAAATAAAATTCAATTATTATATTGAAAACTTTAAAGAAGATACTTTAAAAGGAATTGAAGGAAATTTAGTTTATGATACAGAACTATTAGAATTAACAGCTATTCAAGTGAATCAAATAGAACAAGATATTACAAGTATAGAAAATGGAAAGTTTGCTTATTTGTTAGATGATTATCAATCAAATGATGCTCTTATAGTGTTTACTTTTGTAGCGAAATCCGTAGGTACTCCAGATGTATCTATTGATAATATTATTGCATCTGTTGGAGGTGTATCCGCTAAATTAGATAGTGTAAATGTTATTACTAGTACAAGTATTGTGGAGTATGGAAAAGGTGGAGATGTTGAGGAAGTTCTTCCATCTTCTGATTCAACTACTTCAGCGACTGTTGCGACAGTACAAACTGAAGATTCTACTATAGTTCCAACTACTACAAGTAAAGTTATAGAGTATTTATCTTTATCTACAGATAATTATATTAAATCTTTATCAATTGAAGGTTATGAAATAGATTTTGATATGTATACATATGAATATGCAATTACGGTTAAGAATAGTGTTAATTCATTGGATCTTAATGTTGTATTAAACGATGATAATGCTAGCTTTTATGTCGAAGGAAACAGTGATTTTAAAGTTGGAGAAAACACTGTTAATATCGTAGTAAAATCTGAAAGCGGTAGTACTAGAACATATACAATTAAAGTAAATAAAGAAAAAGCAAAAAGTTCAACTACAAAAGATAGTAGTGAAGAAGAAGAGACAAGTAGTTCTTCTAAAACTGTAATTATTATTTTAATTGTGTTAGTAATTATCGGTTTGATATATGTTATCTTCAAAGACGATGAAGATGATAAGAAGGAAAGTAAGAAATAAAATACTTTTCTTTTTTTACAGTTTAACGTTGAAATGGAAAATATTTTGGTAAATGAATTGACAAACTAATGATTTTCATGTATTATTTAGATATGTAAGGGAGAGATGTATTTATGAATTTTTTGAGTACTTGTACTGAATTAGGGGAAGTAATTTCTTTATTACAAAATGTTGTTAAATTAATTCAATTTGGAGTTCCCATTTTGTTAATAATTTTTGGAATGCTTGACTTAGGTAAGGCTGTTATAGCTGGAAAAGAAGATGAGATGAAAAAAGCACAAGGGACATTGATTAAGAGATTTATTTACGCTATCGCAGTATTTTT
>CAYOCA010000010.1:4094-15887 GCA_964402345.1 uncultured Muribaculaceae bacterium
AGTAATTTTAACTAGTATGATACTTGATAGTCAAGTATCTTTTTTTGTGGTATCATTAATATAGGTGATGTAAAAGTGAAAAAAGTGATATTAGTTGATGGTAATAATTTAATGTTTCGTAGTTATTATGCTACAGCATATTCTGGAAATATAATGAAAAACAGTAAAGGATTTCCTACTAATGGGTTGTTTGGTTTTGTAAATATGATGAATAAAATTATTCATGAAGAAGATCCAAATTATATATTAGTCGCGTTTGATATTGGAAAGACATTTCGACATGAGCAGTATGACAGTTATAAAGGTGGAAGAAGTGAAACACCTGATGAATTAAAAAGACAATTTCCTGTCGCGAAAGAAATACTTACTGCTATGGGAATACATTTTTTAGAAGTACCAGGATATGAGGCGGATGATATTATTGGAACATATGCTAAAATGATTGATGAAAATGATGAATATGAAGGATTAATTGTTAGTAGTGATAAAGATTTATTACAATTAATCAGTGATGATGTAACAGTAAAGTTGTTAAAAAGTAAAGATTATATTATGATGAATCGTCAAACTTTTTTAGATACCTATGGAGTAGAACCAATACGTATGATTGATTTAAAAGGATTAATGGGAGATGCCTCCGACAATATTCCAGGAGTAAAAGGAATTGGAGAAAAAACCGCGATTAAGTTATTAAAAGAATATGATACAATTGAAAATTTGTATGAACATGTAGAATCTTTAAATGGTGCTACTTATAATAAATTAATAGACGGAAGAACAAGTGCTTTTATGAGTAAAGAAATTGCAACTATTTATCGAGAAGTACCAGTAGATTACTCTTTAGAGGATTTAAAATTTGAATTTCAACCTAATGAAGAATTAGTGAATTTATATACAGAACTAGAATTTCATACTTTTATTAAAAAATTAGATAAACCACAAACTTCAGAAAATATAGAAGTAACAATTGTTCAAGATACAAGTACTTATAATATTACTGATGATGTTGCTGTTTACGTCGATGTTGATTTAGAAAATTATCATCGAGGTCATGTTTTAGGACTTTCTGTTTATAATAAAGATTACTCCCTTTATATTCCTGCTTGTGTACTTAAAAATTTAGAATTTATGAAAGGAAATATTTTTACTTACGATCATAAAAAAAATTATGTTAGTTTAAAAAAGATGGGTATCGATTTAACTGGTGTTTCTATGGATGTTATGATTGCTTGTTATTTACTAAATTATAATGTAAAAGATGATATTGCATATGTTGCTAGAGATATGGGGTATGAATTAGAATTTTTTGACAAAAAAGAAAAGTTAACATTAGAAGAAAGAGCGAACCGAAGTATAAAAAAAGCAAAATTTATTTATGAAGTAACTGATAAATTAATGAGTGATATGCAACAAGAAGAAGTCATGAATTTATTTCAAGAGATTGAAATGCCACTTAGTGAAGTTTTAGCAAGAATGGAATTAGAAGGAATTCGTTGTGATATCTCTGTTTTAGATGAAATGGGAAATGACATTAAAGCAAGAATTGAAGAGATTAGTAAACGAATTTATGATTATTGTGGAGTAGAATTTAATATTAGTAGTCCTAAACAATTAGGAGATGTGTTATTTGAAACATTAGGTTTACCACATGGAAAAAAGAATCGCAATGGGTATTCAACAGATGAAGCAACATTGTCAAAATTAAAAGATTATCCAGTTGCTTCTGATGTATTAGAATATCGGATGCTTACCAAATTATATAGTACTTATATTGAAGGATTAAAAACAAGTGTATTAGAAGATGGAAAAATTCATACAATTTATACCCAAACTTTGACTAGAACAGGAAGATTATCTTCTATTGAACCAAATTTACAAAATATTCCTGTTCGTAATGAATATGGAAGATTAATTCGAAAATGTTTTGTACCAGAAGAGGATAGTGTTATTTTAAGTAGTGATTATTCCCAAATTGAACTTCGTATTTTTGCTCATTTAGCAGGTGTTAAGGAGTTAGCGAATGCCTTTGAAAAAGGTGCTGATATTCATCGTAAGACCGCGAGTGATATTTATGGTGTACCGATGGAAGAAGTTACATCTAATATGCGTCGAAACGCTAAGGCAGTTAATTTTGGAATCATTTATGGGATTAGTAGTTATGGACTGTCAAGTGATTTGAATATTAGCAATAAAGAAGCAAAAGAATTTATTAATAAATATTTTGAAACTTATCCTGGAATTAAGAGTTATATGGATCATGTAATAGAAGATGTTCACCTTAAAGGATATGTGAAAACGATTATGAATCGTAAAAGAGTGATTGATGAAATTAATAATAAAAATTATATGATTCGTAGTCAAGGAGAGAGAATGGCCTTGAATACTCCTATTCAAGGAAGTAGTGCTGATATTTTAAAGAAAGCAATGATTGAAATTGATAGTAAATTTAAAGAATTAAAATTAAAAAGTAAAATGTTATTGCAAATTCATGATGAATTGGTATTTAATGTATATCAAGATGAAATGGAACAAGTAAAAAAGATTGTTAAGGATATTATGGAAAATACTGTTAAATTGACAGTACCTCTTGTTGTAGATATCAATTTAGGAAATAATTTGTATGAAGCAAAATAATTATTTTATAGAGAAAAGAGGAAGAGAGAATGCCTGAATTACCAGAAGTAGAAACTGTCAAAAGAAGTTTAAAATTAAGGTTAGTTGGCAAGAAAATTAACAAAGTAAAGGTATACTATAATAATATTATTGAATACCCTACAGTTACAGGTTTTTGCCATGATTTAGTAGGACAACAAATTAACGATATAGATCGTTATGGCAAATGGTTAATATTTGTTTTAGATGATTATTATCTATTATCACATTTAAGAATGGAAGGAAAATATTTCTTTAAAAATACAAGTGAGAAATTATCCCAACATGAACATGTCATCTTTTCTTTAGATGATGGAACAGAACTTCGATATATGGATGTTCGAAAGTTTGGAAAGATGAGTTTGATAAAAAAAGAAGAAATTGATAAAATTGGACCATTTTTAAAGATGGGATTAGAACCTTGGGATTCTAAGCTTACGTTAGATTATCTTAAAGACAAGTATCAAAAGAAGAAATTACCTATTAAGACAGTGTTATTAGATCAAAGTATTATTGTAGGGATTGGCAATATTTATGCTGATGAAATCCTGTTTTTATCTCATATTTCTCCACTTAAAAGTGTGAATACTTTAGAAGATGATGAAATAAAGAAAATTATTCAAAATACTCGTTTTGTTTTAGAAAAAGCTATAAAAAAAGGAGGGACAACCATTCGAAGTTATACCTCAGTAGATGGAGTGCATGGCTTGTTTCAGCAGGAATTGTATGTTCATTGTCGTGAAGGACAAAAATGTAAAAATTGTGATTCTATAATTGTGAAAACGAAAGTAGGAGGAAGGGGAACTTATTATTGTCCTACTTGTCAAAAGGTAATAGGAAAGTAATTAGTTTTCAATTTTGACTATTAAAATATAATTTTCTTGAAAAAGTGGGTACAAAAAGGTGTGAATAGTCTTAAAAAGTGGGTGCAAAAAGGTGTAAGTTATGTTATAATTGGTTTGGCTAAAAAGTGGAGGGTATTATGAAAAGAAAAATTTATAAAGGAATAATAACTGAAAATTATGTAGCTAATCAATTAAAATCTAGTGGTATTGATTTGGTATATTGGATGGGAACTAGAGATTCAGAAGTTGATTTTCTAATTTCAACAAATGATTCTGGAATAATTCCTATAGAAGTAAAAGCAGAAGAACATAAACAATCAAAGAGTTTAAAAGTATATAATGATTTATATAATCCAAAATATATGATAAGGGTTAGTTCTAAGGATTTTGGTTATAATCCAGAAACAAAGATAAAATCAATTCCTTTATATGCTGTTTTTTTAATTAAAAGTTTAACTAACTAAATTAAGAAGATGAAATTCTTTTTTTGATGGATGTTAAAAATAAGAATTGAGAAAAAAAGTAGAATTATGTAAAAATATAGATTTTAGATGTAAAGATAAAAAATATTAAAAATTACTTGAAATAAGAAAAAATATGTATTACAATTAAATTGTTCCAGTTACTTGGTATTTTGTACCTCTTACATTTTACTAGGTACATGGTGAAAAAAATGAAAAGGAGGAAAACACTATGGCTTTAAAGAAAGATGTTAAAACTGAAATCATTAAGAAGTATGCTAGAGATGAAAAAGATACTGGATCTCCAGAAGTACAAATCGCTTTATTAACAGCAGAAATTGATGCATTAACAGAACATTTAAAAAATAATAAGCAAGATAAACATTCTAAACGTGGACTTTTAATTAAAGTTGGTAAGAGAAGAAGTTTATTAGACTATTTACTAAAGAACGATGTCAAAAGATATCGTGCAATCGTTAGTGAATTAGGATTAAGAAAATAAGTTAAATAAAATGTAGGCACTCATTTTTCGGGTGTCTTTATTTTGAGGAAGGATATAAATTTATGGAAGAAAAAAAAGTTTTTAAATTAAATTTTAGAGGAAGAAATTTAATTGTTGAGATTGGAGAACTTGCTAAACAAGCTAATGCAGCTTGTTTAGTAAGATATGAAGATACGGCTATTTTATCAGCTTGTGTTATGAGTAATAAAGCAGTATCAGCAGATTTTTTTCCTTTAACAATTAATTATCAGGAGAAGTTTTATTCAGTTGGAAAAATTCCTGGAGGATTTATTAAAAGAGAAGGCAGACCTACCGAACAAGCAACCCTTGCGGCGAGATTAATTGATCGACCAATCAGACCATTATTTGCAGAAGGGTTTCGTAATGAAGTTCAAGTAATTAATACTGTTTTATCAGTAGATCAAGATTGCACTCCAGAAATGTCAGCATTATTTGGGTCATCTCTTTGTTTAGGGATTAGTGATATTCCTTTTGATGGTCCTGTTGCAGGTGTTGTAGTAGGAAGAACTAATGGAGAATATGTGATTAATCCAAGTGTAGAAGAATTAGAAAACAGTGATATTACCTTATCTGTTGCTGGTACAAAAGATGCGATTAATATGGTAGAGTCTGGTTCAAAAGAAGTATCAGAAGAAGCAATGATTGAAGCAATTATGTTTGGACATGCTGCGATTAAGGAATTAGTAGCGTTTCAAGAAGAAATTATAAGTGAAGTTGGGAAAGAAAAGATAGAAGTAGAATTAGTACAATTAGATGAAGAATTGGTAAGTAAAGTAAATGATTTTGCAAAAGATAAAATGTTAGCGGCAATTCAAATTAAAGATAAATTAGAGAAATATGCAGCAATTGATAAAGTAAAGGAAGATACAATAGAACATTTTAAAGAATTATACCAAGAAAGTGATGAATTGGATAAGATTCTTAATGATGTCAAGAAAATTACTGATAATATAGAAGCAGAAGAAGTTCGTCGTTTAATTACTGAAGAACATATTCGTCCCGATGGTAGAGCGATGGATGAAATTCGTCCATTATCAGCAAGTATTGATATTTTAGCAAGAACACATGGTTCAGCACTATTCACGAGAGGTCAAACGCAAGTATTATCTACAACGACGTTAGGTGCTTTAGGCGAACATCAAATATTAGATGGACTAGGAATTGAAGATGAAAAAAGATTTATGCATCATTATAACTTTCCAGCATTTTCAGTGGGAGAAACAGGTCGATATGGAGCACCTGGTAGAAGAGAAATTGGGCATGGTGCTTTAGGAGAAAGAGCATTATCACAAGTTATTCCAACAGAAGAAGAGTTTCCTTATACGATTCGGGTTGTTAGTGAAGTATTAGAGAGTAATGGTAGTTCTAGTCAAGCATCTATTTGTGCCGGTTGCTTATCTTTAATGGCAGCGGGTGTTCCAATTAGAAGACCAGTAGCGGGTATTGCTATGGGATTAATTACAAAAGATGATAAATATACTATTTTAACAGATATTCAAGGTTTAGAAGATCATATGGGAGATATGGATTTTAAAGTAGCAGGTACTAGAAATGGTATTTGTGCGATGCAAATGGATATTAAGATTAAAGGAGTAAGTAGAGAAATCTTAACTGAAGCATTAGAACAAGCTAAAAAGGCTAGAATGCAAATTTTAGATGTGATGGAAAATGTAATTGAAAAACCAAGAAAAGAACTTTCTAAGTATGCTCCTAAAATAGAAACTATTCAAATTAATCCTGAAAAGATTAAAGACGTCATCGGTCGGGGTGGAGAAATGATTACGAAAATTATTTTAGAAGCATCTCACGTGAAAACAGTTCAAGATAAAGACGCGGTGAAGGTTGATTTAGAAGATGATGGAAGAGTAGTTGTTTATCACAGTAATCCTGATGTTATTAAAACGACAATTCAAATGATTGAAGATGTGGCAAGAGAAGTAGAAATTGGTAAGATTTATTCTTGTAAGGTTGTGTCAGTCCAAGACTTTGGTGCTTTTGTAGAATTGTGGCCAGGTTGTGAAGGATTAATTCATGTATCCCAATTAGATGTCAAAAGAGTAGCAAAGGTAAGTGATGTGGTGAAACCTGGAGATGAAGTAATGGCGATAGCAACTGGTTATGATAAAAAAGGAAAATTAAATTTATCTAGAAAAGATGTATTAATAAAAGGTGATAAACGAAAAGAAGAAAAGAACCAAAAAGCAGAATAATGGTTTTTTCTTTTTTTTGTTTATAGAAATAAATTTTAATATATTTAGTTTTCTTCTTTTCAAAAAAATATATCTATGTTAAAATTATAATTATAAAAGAAAGGTGATTTATTTTATGGAATTAGATGACATTTTATTAGAATGTGAGACAAGAATGGAGGAAACTATTGAATCTTTAGATAAAAGATTTATAAATGTTCGAGCAGGTCGTGCGAATCCTAGTATGTTAGATGGTATTATGGTGGAGTATTATGGGGTACTTACTCCTTTAAAACAGTTAGCGAATATTTCTGTACCAGAGGCGAGACAATTATCTATTAAACCTTTTGATAAAGGGATTTTAGGTGATATTGAAAAAGCGATATTTGAAGCAAATTTAGGAATTACTCCAAATAATAATGGTGAAGTAATTTTCTTAGTAATTCCTGCTTTAACTGAAGATAGAAGAAAAGAGTTAGTTAAACAAGTAAAGCAAATTGCTGAAGAAGGAAAAATTGCTTTAAGAAATATTAGACAAGATGTGAATAATAATATCAAAAAATTAACGTTACCAGAGGATACCTTAAAAAATGGTAATGAAGAGGTACAAGAATTAATTTATAAATATAATAAAATAGTAGAAGAAAAATTAAAAGAAAAAGAAGAAGAACTTATGACAATATAAGTTTTTTTCTTTAATTAAAATTTAATTTTCAATTCTTTTCCGAATAAAAATATTAATCCCTATAATCATGTAAATTAGGAAAAGAAAGAGTCCAATATATGGGAATAAATAGAAACTAAAATTATAAAAAATAGTATTATCTTTAAATAAATATAAAGATACTCCAATAATTAATCCCATGATAATAGTAGGTAAAAGTTTTTTACTTGTTTTCTTAATACTACAAGAAATATAGTAAACAACTAAAGAAAGAGATATTGCCGAATTTAGAATCCATTTGATATAAATAAAGTTTTCAATTCGATCAATAAAATTAAATAAAGAAATTTTTTTTAAGACAGTATATTCAGGATATTGATATAACTTGCTCAAATAAATTCCAAGAGAACCCATCGTTAAAAGGATCGCTAAAAAAGCAAAGAGATAAGATATGGTAAAAAAGATAAATAAACGCTTATTTACTTTTTTACTATCAACAATTTTATCTTTAGCAACAATTAATAATGTAAAAATTGGTATGGTATTAGTAAAATTTAATATTATACCATTTTTAAGAGGTTCTTTGATTCCATTTTCTAAAAAAGGTTTTAGATTATTGGAATCAAAATTTGGAAGTATACCAGCAGTACTAATAATTGTTAATCCACAAATAATGATAAAGAAAATAAAAGCAACTCGAGAGATATTTTCTATTCCAATACTAACATTATAGATTATTAATAAACCAAATAATACCATAAAAATAAATAGGGGAGTTTCTGATAAGAATTGAGAAATCGCGAAGTTACCAATATTATAAATTAGAACTACTCCAATTATAAAGATTGAGATATTTATTAAATAATTAATAATTGTTCCTAATCTATCCCCAAAAAGAAATTTTATTTTTTCTATAATGTTTAATTCTTTTTTATAATTAAAAATATAAAAGAATAAAAGTAATAAAAATACTCCTAAAAAATAAGCAATAAGTACTGTAATATAAGAATCTACTCCTGTTCCTTTTATAATGTTTGTCATACCCATTCCACTTAGTAAAGATAGAATAGGAAAAAAGATTAAGCAGGAAAATTGTACTGATGTTAAATTATCCTTCTTCATTAAATACCCCTCCATTTAAGTTTCCTTTTTCAAAAATATTATAATCTGCTTTTACTTCTATTTCTAAATTAGGAAATATTTTGGTATACCAATCTGATTCTATTTTTTTATAATATTTTGGATCAGTTTTATAAAATAAATCTTGATATCCAAAAATATCACTATTGTAAGTATCAATAATATCTGTAATACCTTCTTTGATTAATTTTTCCACACTTTTATTTAAGTCCTTTTGAATTTTTTCAATTGTTTCATTTTTGGTTAAGTCACAATCATAATTCACTTCGGAAATAGAGGCTTTTCCTTTTAAGGAAATTTTAATTTTCTTGTTCTTTACATCTACTTTTGTTTCGGTAGAGGACTGAATAATTTCATTCATTATAAATTGTTGATTTGAATAATCTGTTTGAATTAATGTTTCTTTGATATTTCCCATAGCAAAGTTATAAGCAAGACTCTGACTATTCGTTAGATATCCTAATAATTTATTATCTTTAAAAATAGCAAGATTAGATAATACAATGGCAGCATCACTTTCGCTTTTTTCAATATTTTTAGTAGATTCTCCTTCTTGTTCTTGACCAATTATTTCAATAGAAGGTAAGGCTAGTTCCATTTTAGAATTTAAGTAATTTGCAAGTAAATCATGATATGTTACTAAATTTGCTACTCCTAAGTATTGATTATTCGCTTCTAAACTTTCTAAAATATTTTTAGAGGAAAGAGTTTCAAGAGGAGTAATAACATCTAAAATATCACTGTCTTTTCCCACTAATACATAAAATTCACTTCGTATTTCTGGATCTCTTGCAAAAAAATCAACAATATTTTTTAAATCTTCTTTTACTAAACTTTCATCTAAAATCAAAATCTCTATTTGGGCAGCATAAATTTTTTGAGGTGATTCTTTTATCATTTTCCGAAATGTTTCTTGCATACTTTTCCCCGTAGCAGTATAAATAATAAAATCGGGTTCTTTACCACTAGATGTATCTTGTTCTTTTTTGGGGTTTACAACTTCAACAGTCAATTGATATTCTCCATTATCTTCTTTTTTAATACTAATTCCACTAGCAATTGCTAAATCATTAATTTCTCGGTAATTATAACAACCTGTTAAAAGAAAGAGAAGTAGTAGGAATGGTAAAAGTTTTTTCATTTAGTTCACATCCTTATATTTGATGGTATTATTAGAAAAATATTTTTCTCTCTTGTCTAAATCTTTTGTAGGAAATTGAACAATACTGTTTTTTAAACCAGGAATAGATAGAGGTGAGAATGGTGCTAAATACGGTGTACCAAAAGAATGTAATGATGAGAGTTTTATGATAAAATACATAAAGCAAAATACCACACCAATAATTCCTAGAAAATTTGCTCCTAACATGAAGAGAAGACGATACCAACGAAGTCCATTAATCATTTCCGGTTCGGTGAATAATAAGGCAGATAGGGCGGTGATGGCGACAACAATAATCATGATGGGTGAGACAATTCCAGCATTTACTGCTGCTTCTCCTAAAATTAAGGCACCAACGGTTGATAGAGCACTAGTGGTAAAAGTAGGACTACGAAGGTCACATTCTCTTAAAATTTCAAATGCCAGCATCATCATCAGTGCTTCAAAAAAAGCTGGAAAGGGAACAGATGCTCTTTGAGATGCAAAACTTACTAAAAATTGGGTTGGTAGCATTTCTTGATTATAAGTAGTAACGGCAATATAGACTGCTGGAGTAAATAAAGTGATAAAGAATGCTACATAACGAATGATTCTGGTTAGAGAACTATTAATGCTTTTATTAAAGATATCTTCTGTTGAAATGAATAAGTCATTCATTACTATGGGTAAAATTAAGGCAATTTGTGAGCAGTCCGTCATGATGACAATTTTTCCATTTAATAAAGATTGACATACTTTATCGGGACGTTCTGTTGAAAAAATGGTTGGAAAGACACTTTTATTTTCTTTTTCAATTAAGTTTTTGATAGTTCCTGAACTAATGATTCCATCAATGTCTATTTTTTTTATTAATTGACTAACTTCTTTAACTATTTCTTTTTTACAAACTCCGTTGATATAAAGTATATTTACTTTGGTTTTGGTATACCTTCCAACTTCATTAGATTCTATCCATAAATTGTTATTTTTAATTCTTCTTCGAATTAATCCCATATTTGTTTGCATATCTTCCACAAAAGAATCCATTGCTCCTCTTAGGGCATTTTCTGTTTGAGGTGCACTGATACCTCGGGCTAAATTTTTTTTGGTTTCTAGGGCAAAATAGTTTTTTGCACCACTTATTAAAAGAATGGTAAATCCATAGTTTAAGTAGTAGCAAATATCTTCATAGGTTGTAATTTTTTTAATTTTAAAATTGTCTATTTCATTAAAAATAATCTCTTCTAACTTATCATTTTTTGTATAAATGCGGTTAATTCGATCTAAACTTCTTATAATAAAATCACTAATCTTATCAGAAGAAGTTAAAGGTTCATTGTAAATAATGTATACTTTTTTCTTACATACGTCTTTTTCACGATAAGTAATTTCATCTGTTTCTTTTGTCTCTTTTTTTAATCTTTCAATGATTTCTTTTTCTTTCAAAAATATCACCTTCTTATTCTAATTATTAGTATGGAGAGTTTAGAAAAAAATAAACTATGAAAAGATGTTTTAATTATAGAAGAAATAGTTTTACTTATAAAAAAATAATATTTATAGTGTAAAGTTTAAACAAATTAAAATAAAATGTTTTAATTTGTTTGTTCACGAAGTTCATAAAACTTGATATACTAATAGTAGGTGGTTATTAATGAATCATATTAAAATTCCTAATTATACTTTAGGAGAAGAATTGATTAATTCGATTAGTCATGGAATTGGGGCAATGCTAAGTATTGCTGCACTGGTGTTATTAATTATTAGGACAAGTAATTTAACCGGATTATTGACTTCTCTTGTTTACGCTATTAGTTTAATTTTATTATATACAATTTCTTGTATTTATCATGCCCTTAGTCCTAGGTTAAAAGGGAAGAAGGTATTAAGAGTAATGGATCACTGCAATGTATTATTATTAGAAGCTGGTACGTATACCCCGATTTGTTTATGTTTGTTTAAACCATTACTCGGTTGGGTGATGTTTGGAATAGTATGGGGTGTAACTATTATCGCTTTAGTTTTTAATGCTATTGATGTTGATAAATATCAAGGAATATCTGTTTTTTGTCATTTAATATTAGGATGGTCTATATTACTTGTACTTCATCCCTTATTAGAAAGTTGTGCATTAAAAGGCGTCTTCTGTTTGCTATTTGGTGGAGTACTTTACACTAT
>CAYOCA010000011.1:0-15866 GCA_964402345.1 uncultured Muribaculaceae bacterium
CTCTAATTATATTATTAGAGATAAATTTTCAAATTACTTCTAATTTTTGAAAAAAAATGAAAAAATTTCATTTTATGAACAAAAAGACAAACATTTGTTCATAAAATTTACTTAATTATCTAAACTTTTTAACTTTAGTACAATACAAGAATTTACTTCAACAAAAAAAATTGATAAATTCTTATATTAATATTAATAGAAAAAGTAACTTTTGACCACCATTCAACCGTTACTTTTTCTCACTTAACTTCTAACTCTTCTTTCTTTTCAAATTCCCCTTCTTCCTCATGAAATAAATAATAATATACATCCAGGTAATCACGAACAAAAATAATATCTAATTGATTTTTGATTTCTTCAGGAATATCTTCTAAATGTTTTTTATTCTCCACAGGAAGAAAAACTTGCTTAATTCCATTTACCGTTGCCGCGATCAATTTTTCTTTTACTCCCCCAATTGGTAAAATCTTACCTCTTAACGTCATTTCTCCAGTCATACTAATTTCACTAGAAATAACCTTATTTTTAATTAAACTAAGTAAAGAAGTTACAATAGTAATACCAGCACTAGGACCATCTTTAAAAGACGCCCCTTCTTCAATATGGATATGAAAATCTCTAAATTGAAATAAAATATCTTCTATTCCAAAATTATTAGCGTTACTTCGAATATAGCTTAATGCAACTTCCACACTTTCTTCCATTACTTTACCTACTGAACCGGTTATTTTTATTTTTCCATTTCCTTCATAACAAGTGGAAGTTACTTTCAAAATTTCTCCTCCATAAACAGTATAAGCAAGAGCATTAACTGTTCCACTTTTATTTAAATTATCATTTTTTTGATGACAATACTTAGAGAGACCTAAATACTCTTTTAAATTACTTACCTTTATCACTTCATCATGGATATCTTCACAGACAACCTTACGACAAATTTGTTCTATTTTTCTTTCTAATTCTCTTGCTCCAGCTTCCTTTGTATATTCTTCAATCATTTTCATAATTGCTTTATCTTGAATATTAATATTATTTTCTCTTATTTTATATTCTTTCATTAATCTAGGAATCAAATATTTCTTACAAATTTCTTTTTTATCATAATTCGTATAACTAGATAACTCAATTATTTCCAAACGATCCTTTAAAGCACTTGGAACTTTA
This sequence comes from uncultured Muribaculaceae bacterium, assembly GCA_964402345.1. Classification (GTDB taxonomy): domain Bacteria; phylum Bacillota_I; class Bacilli_A; order RF39; family UBA660; genus RUG11198. The sequence goes on from CAYOCA010000011.1 coordinate 1,165, forward strand.
GACATATCATTCGCGGTTACGATAAATAATACTTTCGACAAATCAAATTCTTCTTCAATATAATTATCACAAAAAGCCTGATTCTGTTCATTATCTAGTACTTCTAACAAAGCTGAAGCAGGATCTCCATGATAATCTTTATTTAATTTATCTATTTCATCAATCAAGAATACTGGATTATTTACACCAGCTTTTTTCATTCCTTGAATAATTTTACCAGGATTAGAACCTAAATACGTCCTTCTATGTCCAATAATCTCTGCTTCATCAGAAATTCCACCAACACTTATTTTTACAAATTTTTTATTTAATGATTTAGCAATACTTTTAGCGAGCGTAGTTTTCCCAACACCAGGAGGACCAACTAAACAAAGAATAGTACTTTTACTATTATTTGTCTTTTCCATAACTGACACAAATTCAATAATTCGCCTCTTTACTTGTTCTAATCCATAATGAGATTCATTTAATACCTCTGTTACTTTTTGAGTTTGATAATCATTAGGACTAGACTCTTGCCAAGGTAAATTTAAAATCCAATCAATATACGTACGAATAATTGTAACCTCAGGAGATGCTTCTGATGATAAAATATATCTTTTTAACTCTTCATTTACCCTTTTTTCAACCCTAGTTGGTAAATGTTTTTTTTGGATTCTTTGTTTTAATGTTTCAATTTCTGCATCCTTAATAGTCGATTCTCCTAATTCTTCTTTAATAATTCTAATTTTTTCTCTTAATAAATATTCCCTTTGAGAAGCATCAATTTTTGCTTTTAAAGACTCTTCTATCTCATTTTCTAATTTTATTGTCTCTATTTCCTTACTTAAATCCTCTAGCAATAATTTTATTCTATGAATAGGATTTTTTATTGGTAAATATTTTAATTTATCAGAATAATCAATAGGAAGTTCAGAAACAATAATATCTGTTAACTTTCCAATATCTTCTACTCCAACAATTCTCCCTAATACACTGTTACTCATCTGTGAAGAAGTATCAATATAGTGATTTAAGTCCTTAAATAAAATTCGCCTTAAAGCGCTGCTTTCTAATTCATCTTGATCAAAATCTTGAATAGGTATTACAAAAGATTCTAAATAATCATAATCATTTTCTATATAATTTAAAACCTCTACCCGATCTAGTCCAACAATAACTACTCGAACAACTCCATTAGATAATTCAATTTTAGATTTAATCTTACCAATTATTCCTATTCCAGGTAAATCTTTGATATGAGGATTTTCCTCCAAGGGATCCGTTAAATTTAATAAAAGTAAGTGATTATCATTATATTTTTCAGCATTTTCTAATACTAATTTATCTTTTGATCTAGTAAATTCTACTCTTATTTCATTGTAAGGGAATAATATTTCGTTTTTTAAGATGATAACTGGTAAATTAGTCTCGACCATACTGCTTCCTTCTTTCTTGCCTATTTATTTTATCATAAATAATAAATTTATCAAGGTAATGTTTTGTTTTTTCCTCAATTTTGTAACTTTTCTTAGGGAAATAAACAATTAAAATAAATAAAGTTATAAATGTAACCGAATCGGTTACATATTTTTGATAATTTTATGTTACAATATTTGTAAGAGGAAGAAAAAAAATACCTAGTTATATGCTAGGTATGACAGAATTAATTTGGACTTTTGTATTCCAATATATCTTCGATTCGACAATTTAGAACATAACACATTTTAGATATAACATCTAAGTCCACTCTAGTAATCGGGCAATTATTATAGTAGGATTTTATAGTGCTATGTTTCAAATCTGTCAGTTTACTCATTTTATATATGGAAATATGGTATTGATCCATTATGGAACTTAACTTAAATTCTACTTTTCCATAATCTTTTAATTCAGAAATTCCTCTTATGTTTTTATCCATGGATAACCTCCCCAAATATATTTTATCATATTAGGGGAAGCAAAAATACACCTTTACAAGTATACCTTCCTAGTAGCTTATCAGGTGTATTTTTTATAATTTAATAACCATTCCTAGTTTTTTTATAACCTTCTTTTCAATCCTAGAAATATAAGATTGACTAATACCCATTAAACTTGCTACCTCCTTTTGCGTTAATTCCTTTTTACCATTTAATCCATAACGATATTCAATAATTTCCTTATCCCTTCCTTCTAATTTTGCTACCTCTTTATACAATAATTTCTTATCTAATTCTTCTTCCAATCCTTTTGTTACAATATCAGCGTCAGTTCCTAAAACATCCTCTAAATGTAATTCATTACCATCCGCGTCAAAACTTAAACTATCTTCAAAACTAATTTCAGTTCTTTTCTTTTTAGTTTTCCTTAAATACATTAATATCTCATTATCAATACATCTAGACGCATATGTCGCCAGTTTAATATTCTTATCAAGTTTATAAGTATTAACGCCTTTAATTAAACCAATAGTTCCAATTGATACTAAATCCTCTAAATCAATTTTAGTATTCTCATATTTTTTAGCTAGAAAAACTACCAATCGCAAATTATGCTCAATTAAAGTATTTCTAGCCTTTTCATCTCCTTGCATCGATAATTCTACATATTTAATTTCTTCTTCTTTACTAAGAGGAGGTGGTAAGGTATCTGTACTTCCTAGATAAAAAACATAATTGTATTTCTTTAATATCTTCTTTAATAATTGAATAATTTTTTTCATATTACTTTCCTTTCTAACAATCTTTGATTTAATATACAATCTACTCCATCCATTTTAATTTCTTCATTAGATAACCCAACTAAAAAATTTGTACGAAATCCTACTCCTTGAATGAAAATCTTTTCTGGAATAATACATTTTAATAAGCCGTGATTATTGAGGGAATCATAAGGAACTAATAAAAAATTATGTTCCTTATAATCTATTTTGATTAAGTTTTGATTAATTAAAATAATTGGTCTTTTTTTATAGGGATCTTCTAGTTTATTTCCAGTATCTAAAAATGCTGTAATAGGAATAATTTCTCCATTTTTTAAATAAATATCAATGTTATAATAATTAGAATAATTATTTTTTAACTCAAGTCCTTGTTTGATGTAAGCATATAAAATAATTGGACTTAAAATAATTAAAATAATAAAGTTGATTGATAAACCATTATAATAAAATATTAATCCTTCATTCTTATAACTAAATTGTAAATTCAAAAGATAAAGACACCCACCTAATAAAATAGATGCTGTATAAAGATAAAATAGATTTTTACAGATATATTTTAAATTATGATAACCAAATGTGATAAAGACCATTAAAATGGAAATAAAAATTTTTACTAGAAATAAAGAAAAACTAGACATCTCTATGAACATAGATAAAATCGTAATACTTCCAACTACTGCTCCAAGTACTAATCTCTTTAAATCCGTTTGTCTCCTTAAAATGAGAGCTACCGTAAAAAGAAGAAGGAAATCAAAGCCAAAATTTAAGATCAAAACCAAATCAACATAGACCTTCATTTTCATCACCAAAAATATTATAAAAAAAATATGGCACAGATTATGTCATATTTTTAGTCAAAATTCAAATTTTTAAATTTTATAATTATCTTCTAAAGTAAAGACTACATTTTCATTAATCCAATTTTTTCTAGGTTCAACAGAGTCCCCCATTAAAACAGAAACTCTTTTTTCCGCTAAAGCACCATCTGTGATGCTAACCTTTACCATACTACGTTTATCTGGATCCATAGTTGTCTCCCATAGTTGACTAGCGTTCATTTCTCCTAGTCCTTTATAACGCTGAATTTTATAATTTGTTTTTCCAGAGGTTAATTCCTTTAATTCTTCATTAGTCCAAACATAGTGTTCTTTATTACCTAAAGTAATCTTATATAAAGGTGGCATAGCAATGTATAAATTACCATTTTCAATTAAAGGTTTCATATAACGATAGAAAAAAGTTAATAATAAACATTGAATATGAGCACCATCATCATCGGCATCGGTCATGATGATAACTTTTCCATAGCAAATATCTTCTATTTTAAAATTACTTCCATACCCAGCACCAATTGTATGAATTAAAGTATTAATTTCTTCATTTTTAAAAATTTCCTCTAATTTAGCTTTTTCAGTATTTAAGACTTTTCCACGTAATGGTAAAATAGCCTGTGTTTTACGATCTCTTCCTTGCTTAGCAGAACCACCAGCCGAATCTCCTTCCACAATAAATAATTCCCGAGCCTTCTTATCTTTACATTGAGCAGGGGTTAATTTACCACTTAGTATTTTTTCTAATTTTTTACTGTCTTTTCCTTTTCTTGTTTCTTCACGAGCTTTTCTAGCTGCCTCTCTGGCTTCCTTTCCCTTTAAAGCCTTATCTACAATCAAAGTAGCAACACTGCGATTTTCTTCTAAGAAAAATTTTAGTTTTTCAGTAGTAATAGATTCAACGATACTTCTTGCTACTGGAGTTCCTAATTTAGCTTTAGTTTGTCCTTCAAATTGAAGAATATTTTCGGGAATTTGCACACTGATGATAGCTGTTAATCCTTCTCTAACATCACTACCATCGAAGGATTTATCCCGAGTTTTTAAAAAATTATTTTCTTTCGCATAATCATTTAATACTTTTGTTATAGCTGTTTTAAAACCAACTTCATGACTACCACCATCGGAAGTTTTGACATTATTAACAAACGAAATAATATTTTCAGAATAACTGTCAGTATATTGAAGGGCAACATTTACATTAACACCATCTTTTATAGCATCATAACACAATACTTTATGTAAAGCAGTTTTTCCTTCATTCAAATAAGAACAGAAAGATTCCAATCCATTTTCATAATGATATTTTTCATCTTTATTCTCTATTTCATCTTTAATATCAATAGTTAGTCCATTTACCAAAAAGGCACATTCTTGCATTCTTTCACAAATAATAGAAAAATTAAATGTCGTACTACTAAATATTTCCGAGTCTGGCATAAATCTAACTGTTGTACCTGTTTTATTAGTTGATCCTATTTTTTTTAAAGATTGATCGACATGCCCACCATTTTTAAAAGAAATAAAATATTCATAACCATCTTTTCTAGTCGTTACCTCCATCCAACTAGATAAAGCATTTACTACACTAGCACCTACTCCATGTAAACCACCACTTACTTTGTAGCCACCTTCTTCAAATTTTCCACCAGCATGAAGGACAGTATAAATTACCTCAGGAGTGCTTTTTCCTGATGCATGCATTCCCGTTGGAAGTCCTCTACCATAGTCTGTTACACTAACAGAACCATCTTTATGAAGAGTAATTTCTAAATGATTTCCATATCCATTTAATGCTTCATCTACACCATTATCGACAATTTCCCAAACTAAATGATGAAGTCCTCTTTTATCTGTTGATCCAATATACATACCTGGTCTTTTCCGAACTGCTTCTAATCCTTCTAAAATCTTAATTGAATCTTCATTATAAATATCAGTTGTTTTTTTTACCATGTTATCTACCATCTTTCTTAATTTCTAGTTTATTATACCATAAAAAAAGAATTTCCCCTAGAATATTCTCTTTTGGTTTACAAATCTATTAAAGTGGTATCTTCTTTTCTAACCATTCAGATGATTAAAGAACTTTAATTACTAAAAAATATCCTAAATTTCTTTTTTTGATATTATTTCTCTTCTTCTCGTATCAGTTCAAAACGATATTTTTGTTTTATATTAGGATATTTTTGATGATTAACCTCTGATAAAAACTCATTTTTATCACGTACCCATAATTCTTTTGTATCCAGGTGATTATAAACTACTTTTTCTTGTAAAGTTTCAGAATCCTTAGCAATTCCAATTACTTGATGATAAGTTCCTTTAAAGTGTTTATAAATACCATTTACTTTAACTTCTCTTTCCAACATAGTAATTTTTCTTTCCTCTTTTCATAATAATATATGTATGATCAATAAAATCAGCATCTGTTAGTTGATATTCTAAATCACTTACTTTTTCTCCATTGATTTTAATAGCATTCCCCGTTATAAACTCACGAGCTTCTCTTTTACTTTTTGTAGCGTGCAACTCTATCATTAAATCAATCAAATTATTAGATTTTACTAATATAATTTCTTGTTCATTAAATATTTCCTTTATATCTTCACAAGTTAATTCTTTAAATTTTTCATTAAATAAAACCTCTGATAATTTTACTGCTTTCTCATATTCTTCTTTTCCGTGTAAATCGGTAATAATTTCTCTTGCTAAAGCCTTATGAGCTAGTCTTTTTTCAGGTTCATCCTGATTAGATATTTCTAATTCTTCTATTTCTTCTTTAGATAAAAAAGTTAATTTTTTTAAATAATCAATAATCATAGAATCTTCCAAATTAATTAAATATTGATATAATCTATAACTAGAAGTTTTATTTTTATCTAACCATAAGGCATTTCCTTCCGTTTTTCCAAATTTTTTTCCAGTACTATCTGTAACTAAAGGCATAACCATCCCATAAGCTTTTTTATCTAGTTTTTTTCTAATTAATTCAATACCAGATGTAATATTTCCCCATTGATCAGATCCTGCTACTTGTAAAGTACAATTTCGATGTTCAAATAAATATAGAAAATCTAAAGCCTGTAAAATCATATAAGAAAATTCAGCAAAAGTAATTCCACTTTCTAATCGCGATTTTACTTTATCTTTTGCAAGCATATAGTTAATATTAAAATACTTCCCATAATCCCTTAAAAAATCAATGACATTAATATCTTTAGTCCAATCAAAATTATTCACTACTTCAAACCCAAAAATTTCTTCCGCTTGTTTTTTTAATCCTAAAAAATTTTTCTCTACTTCTTCTTTAGAAATCATCGGTCTTTCTGAATCAGGTTTAGGATCACCAATTAATCCTGTTGCTCCTCCTACTAAGAGAATTGGATGATGTCCTGCTTTAGCTAATCTTTTAGAAATCAAAAAGGAAGAATAATGCCCAATATGCATAGAATCTGCTGTTGGATCTGTTCCTATATAAAAAGTTAATCCTCCTTCATTTAATTTATCAATTAATTCTTCATCACTAATATCTTGTATTAATCCTCTCCATTTTAAATCTTCATAAATATTCATTTTTTTCCTCCTTATATCATAAAAAGGATGATACCTCGAAAGGAGTGCTTGATAAGCACGGTACCATCCTTTTATTTACTTACTTTGATAACGATTATTCACCGCTTAGCTAAAAATAGGTAATTCATTATTATTCTCTCATTAGTTTCCACCTACCACTAACTCTCTATTGATTTAGAATCATAACTACTTCTTTATTTTTAATACTAATAAATATCTCTTTCTTTGTCCATAGTATAGCATATTTTTTCTTTTTCGACAAGAATTTATTTCTCTTCTTCTAAACGAGTCACAATTTCTTTCATTTTGCGAAACCTGTGATTTAATCCCGATTTGGTAATACTATATCCTAATTTTCTACTCATGATTTCACTTAATTCTTGTAAAGAACTTTCTGGATATTTTTCCCGATATTCAATTGCTTCCTTTAATTTAGGATCAATGATGTCAAATAAATCATGTTCTTTTATTTTTTTTATATCTTCTAGTTGTTTAGATGCTGTTAAAAAAACTTTATCAATATTAGCCTGTTCACAATTATTCAAACGATTAGTCATATTTTTATGATCTCGATAAATACGAATATCTTCAAAATACATAACGGCCTGATACGCATTTATCACTCTTAAAAAATCAGATATTTTTTCAGCCTCTTTCAAATAAATCATATAATTTTTTTCTCTTTTAATAATCTTACTATTTAACTGAAATTTATTTAACAAACATCTGATAAAATTAGCATATTCAAAATTATCTACAATAAACTCTAAATGATATCTAGATGTTTTAGGATCATTTATACTTCCTGTAGCAATAAACAAACCTCTTAAATATGCTCTTAAACATTCCTCATCATTTATCAAATAATTTTTAGGAATATTTTGATATTCATTTTTTATAACAATCGATAAATCTTCAAGAATCAGTTCTTTTTTATTCTTAATTTTTAAAATATAACTCAAATTCTGATTAAAATTATATCTTTTTCTAACAGTAATAATTGGAGTAACATCATACATTTTTTTAATTAACTTAAAGATTCTTCTAGCGACAGCATTATTTTCAACAGTAATTATAATTTCATCACTGATATTAGCATTATTACGAATAATACAGGATAGTTCTGATAGATATTCTGGTTTAGTTCCTTCTAATCTAGTAACCTCCTCTTTAACTATACTAGTAAAAGACATTATTCTTCCCCATTTTCAATCAAATAATTATAAATATCAGCAGATAATTTATCAGCCTTATATCGAATCTTATTATCGTCTATTGTCACATAATTTTTAGTAATAATCTTTAAGTTTTTTAAGTTTTCTTCATCAAATACTACAGGATCTTTTTGCTCTTCGTTCGCATATTTTTCAAGTATTTCTTGAGGAATTTCTCCATTATTCGCGATGACAATATCTATCTTTTTTTGTCCAAGATAATTATTTAAGATGAATACGTGATCACTTACTTTAAAATGATCAGTTTCCCCAGGTTGTGTCATCATGTTACAAACATACATAATCTTAGCTTTACTTTTATCAATTGTATTAATTAATTTTTTATTTAATAAATCGGGAATAATACTCGTGTAAAGACTACCCATACTCAAGATAATTAAATCTGCTTCTTTTACTTCTTTTAAAACATTAGGATTCACATCGACATCTTTTTCATAATAAACATAATCTATCTTTTTATCTGAATTAGTAATGTTGTGTTCTCCTTTAACAATACTTCCATCCATCATTTTACCAATTAAAGTAGGACTATCTAAAGTAAAAGGTAAGACTTTTCCTTTTATTTTTAAAACTTTTCCAAGAGTTTCAATTCCTTCTTGCATATTTCCAGTGATATTCGATAAGGCTGTTAATAATAAGTTTCCAACCGTATGACCATTCAAATCACTAGTTGTTTCAAAACGATAATTTAATATTTTTTCAAATAGAGGTTCAGTTTCAGATAGTGCCGCGATGACCTTTCGAATATCGCCTACTGCAAAAGTATGAAATTCTTCTCTTAAACGCCCTGTACTTTGACCATCATCGCAGACAGACACTACTGCACTAATATCAATAGGAATTAATTTTAATCCCCGAAGTAAAGTAGATAATCCTGTTCCTCCTCCAAAAATTACAACTTTTTTCATGCTATCAAGCCCCTTTTCTAGTTAATTATATCAAAAAAAAGAAATAATATCTATTATTTCCCTATATTACTTATTCATTTACAAATTTTACCTTAATATACTAAGATTTCGTGATATCACTCACAAATAAAGGTAAAATTGTTTTTAAATTTACTTCCCCAATTACTTCATCTAGAAATATTTTATCATTTTCATAAGTTGCTACCATAATCTTATAGTTTTCCTTAATATCTTTCTCATTCTCTTCTAACTCTGCTATATAATAATAATCTTTACTGTTATTTACAATATGTGATATTATTATATACTTTTCTTTATTACCTAATGTAATAATCTTATCTACATCAATTGTCATTATTTTTCCTCCGAATCATTATTATCAAAATTAATTTTTAAATCAGGAAAATTTAAATCTGGAACATCATTTGGGAAAAAACTATTATTTGCTATAGATAAATCAGGTAGTTCATTTAAAGCATCAGGAGAATCACTAGAAAACCAAAAATTATTATCTACTCCTTGCTGAGTTTCTACATTTACTTCTTCTTGTTTTTCAACATTAGAAATATCATTATTAAATAATGGGTTTTCTGGAATAACCGTACTTGCCTCTTTTTTGTTTGTCACATCATCTTCATGTTGACTAGAATCACTCTTTTCATTACTTACACTAACAATTTGAGTATCTAATGATTTAATACCTAACATTTCTCCAACTCGTTGCATAACTTTGTCTGCTTTAGAATGCATTAACTCTAAATCAATATTTTTCGCATCCTCAACCAATGTCACTTGATTATCTTTTGGATTTTCCTCTTTAACTTCTTCATGTTTTACTTCTTCTTGGATATTTTTTTCTTGTTCTGGAAGTGGAATTGTAAAAATATCTTGGTTATTAATTGGAGGTGAAACATCATCTTTTCCAGGATTTTCTAAAGGAGTACTTTCTTCCTTTTTTGTTGAAACTACCTCCGATGATTTTTCAAAAATTGACTCTTCTTTCAAAGTATTTTCAGCGTTAGATTCTACATTTGTTTCTTCTTTATTAATTTCTTTTTTTACTTCTTCCATTGTTGAATCAGGTTCATTGTAAGTATCAATTATACAAAATTCACGTAGTAATGCTAATATTTCAACTTTTTGATTAGCCTGTTCTAATTCTCCCACTTGCGATTTTTTACTTTCAATACTCTCATTTAGAAAATCTATATCATTTATATTATCTTTTTGCTTTTTAATATCTTCGTATTGTTTATCTAATTGATCATAAAGTTTACTTAAAATATCCACCTCTTCTATATTTAATTCTTTTCTAAGATTCAATCTTTCATAAAGAAGATTATTAATTTCTTCTCTTTTTATTATGATACTACTATAGTCAGTTTCTTTTTTTAATAATAACTTATAGACCTTTAACAGATACTCTTCTTCTTTATTAATATAATATATATCTTTAGCATTGTTTACATAAGATAAATACTCTTGTTCTTCTTCATAAGATATCCCTGAACCACTTAAAGTAGTAAGAGACTTTGTAAATATATCTAAAGATTTCTTACTTTCTTGTACTTGAGCGATAACCTCATTCAATTTACTATCAATATTAACCTCATCAACATCTTTAAATTCATCTTTTCCTTTAATTATACTTAAAAATTTCTCCAAAAGCATTTCCTCATTACGACCATTACATTCTTCAGAAGTTGCTTTACTCAAATAAGCTTTTTTCAAATTTTCTTCTAATTCTTCTAATTCATGATTTAATTCATTAATTTGATTGGTATTATCTAAATATTCTCTAATATATTTTAAACGTTCCTTATAATCATCTAATTTATCGTAATATTTAATTGGAGGAAGATTCGTTAAGTCAAATCCTGTCACATTAGCAAAATCACTTAATAAAGATATTCTTTGTTCTACCCTTCCTCCAATATAATCAACTAATACAGTTAATTTCTTTTCTTCCTCTTCTAATTTTAAAGTATCATAAAACTTATTTTCCAAATCTTTTATATAAATCTCATCATTCATCGCATCTATTTCTCTAGCGGCATCTTCAAAATTATTAAGTGTTTCTTCACGATTATCATCTGAACCTAACAATAAACTCATTCTAAGTATCTTATATTTATTTTCTTTTATCTTATTACTACTAGCACAATCTTGTATCATCATTTTTCACCTCTTCTTATTCTAAACTTTAAAACCAACTTTTTTTCTTATCATCATCTATATAATTACTTAAATCATTAAATTCATTTTCATCAAAGAAAGAGTTTGTTTTATTTATATCTGGAAAATCTGGAAAAATATTTTCTTTTTTCTCTAGAGGAATATCAGGAAAGACTTTACTATTCTCTTCTTTAGAAGCCGCCGCTACGACTTCATTATCTAGGTTTTTATTTTTTATAACTGGAATTCCTTGATCGACTATTTTAGTATTTCTATTTTCTCTGGTAAAGAAATCATCTTTTGAAATATCAGATGTTGTTCTTTTAGGCTGAGAACTATCTTTAAAACGATTTTCATTAAATAAATCTTCTCTTTTTTCAATTTTTTTTGAACCTGATTCATTTGATTTAGAAGGAAAGAGAATTGGATTCGGTGTCATTAAAGATTTTTTTCTTAATTGACTATTATCAGATGAATTTTTTTGAGAGTTTGCATATTCTCGTCTATCTTCTCTTTCTTCTCTAGAAGTCATTAAAACTGGATTTTGTTTTTCCACTAATAGTTGCTTAGTTCGACGTTCTATTTCCTTTTTTCGTTCTTCTTCTATCGCTTTTTGTCTTTTAGCCATTTCTTCTTGTTTTTTTAATTCTTCCTGCCTTTTTATCTCTAAAAGTTCCTGTTCTTTCTTCTTTTTTTCTAATCGAAGTTGTTCTTGATATTTTTTTTCATTTTCCAAAAGACTAGACAATAGTTCTTTAAATTCTTCACTATTATTTTCAATAGCAATATCTTTTAACGCCTGGATTTTACTATCTTTTTCCTCCATTAAGCTTTTTAAGGTAGCTACATCTTGTTGTTCTAGTTTTATTGTGGCATATTCTTTATTTAATTCATTTCCAATGATAGAATATAATTCACTACTTGTGATTCCTAATAAAATATTATTTATTTCTTCTCTTTTATTTAAAATTTCCTCATAGGTATTTACAGGCTTTTCATATATACTAATTAATTTTAAAATTAACTTTTTTTCTTTATAACGTTCATATTCTAAGGTAATAGACGCTAACATATTATCGCACTCGAGAATGATTTCTTCACTGCAATCACGTCTTGCTATTTTAGCATTTTCTTTAGCTTTTTCTAATGAATATCCCAATTCTGTATAAGCAAGGTCAATTTCTTTTTCTCTTTCCTGTAATTCATATAAAGACAATTTATTTAAAGAAGAATTAACTAATTTTATCATTCTTTCTTCTAACTGTCTGTTTAAATTTTTATTATTACTAATTTTGGTATTAGCGTTCTTAATAGAAAGATCAAGACTTTTAATCTCATCATTTAAAACAACCTCTAACCTTTGATTATTTTTATATTTATCAATGATTTTTACCTTTGCTTTATAATCTTCTATCTTATCCTCACCTAAAACACTTCCTACATCTAATCCTAATCCTGTCAATTCTTTATTTGTAATAATTTGATTATTAACGTATGCTCTTCTTTCATTAATCAAATTAATAAGTTCCAACAATCTATTTTTTTCCTCATCCATTAAATAAACAGATCGATTTGCAACTTGAAAATACTTTTCTTCATAACTTGCATTGGTTAGATTTAAAATATTTTCGATGATTTTTGTCATTTGATCACAAATATCATTTTTTTGTTCTAAATCAGTTGTGAAGTTTAAAGTTTTTGAGAACATATCATATTGTTTTAGTAGTTTAATAACATCCTCATTTGCATATTCTATCATGCTTACCACCTCTTATTTTAATTATATACTTTTTTCCTAATTTGTCAATTATTTCGCCTAATAGGATAGTAAAATAGAATTACAATTCCAAGTTATGTGAATTGTAACGATTTATTGAGTGAATATCAAATTCTAAACTATATTTTTACCATTTATGTTTTACCCATTCTCAATTAAAGGTAGTAAAGTTGAAGTTTTTGTCAACTTGTAATATATTTTTATTAAAAATGGATACTTCTGAAGTTGAGTAGGCGTTGCTACTGGCAATGCACTCAGCTGAAGTATCCATTTTTTTATTTCTTGTAATCTTTACACTCTATGATTATTTTCTCAATCTTGCCTTGATACCAACATCAAATTCAAATAAAAATTCCTTACCATTTTTATCATTAATCAATTCAGTCATATTATTATATTTGTTCAATAAATCTTAATTAATAGGAATATTTTCCTTTGTCTCTTTATCTGTAATATATTTATTGGAGTAATTGATTAGTATTATTAACACTTGTTACATCTATATTTTCTAATCAACTTAATACACTTGAAATGGAACTATACTCTGATTGAGCTAGTTCTTTTGTAGTCGTATAAGTTAAATCAGAATTTATGCTATCTACATATTTGAAAGAAACTGGGATTTCTACTCCAACCTCTTTTTATTTTATGGAAATATTGGCATTTGTATGAGAATGCTAGGATTAGATTTTTTTTTGAATGGCTTTTATTGTTTCAACTGTTTTGAGAATTATTTTAGAAATGTTTAGTGTTGATATGACATTTGTATTATTTTGTACTAAATCATTCACAGTTTTTTGGTATGGCATTTTGCCAAAGCGGTGTTGTAAATCGTTACTTTTTAGTATATAATAAATTATGAGAGGAGAATTTTATGACAGATAATAAAAATTTTACAAATAGCAATGTAAAATATTTACGTGAAGTAAATAATATATCACAATCTAAAATGTCGAAAGAATTAAATATTAATCAATCTACTTTAGCTAAATGGGAAAACGGAACCAGACAAATTACTTTAGACTGGGCAATTAAAATTTCTAATTATTTTAATATTACTGTTGGTGATTTTATCTCTAAAGATTTTATTCATAATAACCAAAAAAAGCTTCCTTCTATTAAGGATGAGATACAAATATTAAAAGAAAAAGAAATTATGGATGAAAACAATAATATTAATATTGAAAAGCTTAATGAATTAAAAAAAAGGTAAAAAGAATTTAGTATTAATTTTGTGTATGTAACTTGTATGCAACGCACACAAGTTTTGTGAACCGATGACCAATTTTAAAAATTTATTGAAATTCATAGAATATAAAACAAACCCAACAATATATATGGATTTGTTAATTTCTTTCTGGTGGCTCCAACGGGAATCGAACCAGTGACACGAGGATTTTCAGTCCTCTGCTCTACCGACTGAGCTATGAAGCCATAAATGGCGGTTCGTACGGGATTTGAACCCGTGATCTTCTGCGTGACAGGCAGACGTCATAGGCCTCTAGACTAACGAACCAT
>CAYOCA010000012.1:0-15297 GCA_964402345.1 uncultured Muribaculaceae bacterium
TTTATTGGTATTAACTAGCCAAAAACTATTATCCGTATTTTTTCTTAAATAATCCTCATATGTACCAGTAAACTCTAAAATTTTTTCATAACTAACTAATTCTTTAGCAATCATCGCCATATCATAAGCACTTGAGTAATGATTATCCGAATCTAGTCCACAGGCATTTTCAAAGAATGTATTCTTAAGTCCAAGTTCTTTAGCTTTTTCATTCATCATTTTGACAAAACTTTCTTCCGTTCCCCCGATTCTTTCTGCCATTGCTACAGCAGCGTCATTTCCAGAACCAATACAAATTCCTTTGACTAAATCCTCAACACTCATTTGTTCGCCTACTTCTAAAAATATTTGCGATCCCCCCATCGACGCTGCATGTTCAGAAGCCGTTACCATTTCATCCCATGTTAAATTCCCATTTTCAATGTTTTCCATGATTAATAATAAAGTCATCATCTTAGTCATGGAGGCCATGGGTAGTTGCTCATCAACATTTTTTTCATAAATTACTTTTCCAGTTGATGCCTCTATCATAATTGCACTCTTCGCGTTTGTCGCTAAATTCAAGTTATCTGATGATTCATTACCCTCATCTTTATTCTCTATATTACTAGAAGAGTTATTTTGATTTGATCCATTTATCGCATCTTCTTCTGAAGTAGTATTTTCAGCAAAAACAAATGGAATCCACAAACATAATATCAAAATACTCCATATTCCTTTTTTCATTTCCATCACCTATTAAAAAATATGTCAAAAAAGAAAAGAAAAGAACTACTTTTGTAGTTTCATTATTTTCTTTCTTTCTTTTGCTGATGTTAATTCTAAAGGAATTTTTCTCGTTTCCTCAATAATACAATTCATATTACAATCAATAATATGAATGACACCTGCTAAATCTTTTAATTCTTTTCTTAATTTTGGATCTACCTCTTTTTGATAACACAATTTATGTTCTAGACTAGCCCACATATCCATCGCGATAGTTCGAAGTTGAATTTCTACTTTCGCCATCACGACACCATTTACTAAATGAACAGGTACCTGCACTATGATATGGTAACTTGAATAACCACTATCTTTAGGATTATTGACATAATCTTTTACTGTAACAATTTCTAAATTAGGATCATTTCCAATGATAGTTGTCACTTTCTGAATTAATTCTTCTAAATCACTTTGAAAGGAACAAACTACGCGAATACCAGCAATATCATTAATATTTTCTTGAATATTTTCTAAATTAAATTCTTTATTTTTCTTTTGTAATTTTTGATAAATTCTTGCTTTGGTTTTTATTCTACTTTTGATGTGTTCTATTGGATTTATAAGACCATTTCGATCATAATCATAGAAAAGTGCTACAATCTTATTTTCTATGTATTGTAGAGCCATTTGATATTTAAGCATAAATGCCTCATATTCCTTTTCGGAAATAGCTGATAATACTTCTGGATTTAATCTTTTAATAGGATTATTATCATACTCAATTAAAGAATTTAATTTTTTATCAATACAATCACAGATATAGACAGTTTTAGATATTTCCTCCATCATATTATCAGGAAGAACAATATTTTTCTTGTACCAAATTTTATGTTCTAAACTAGCCCACATATCCATCGCGATTGTCCTTATTTGTATTTCAGATCGAACATATTCTGTCTTATGAAACATTAAAACTGGTATTTCAACGATCATATGATAACTAGAATATCCACTTTCTTTTGGTGTTTGAATATAATCTTTTTCTTTTAAAATACGTATTTGTGGATCATTTTTTATAATGTAAATCATTTTTTCCATATCATTTAAAAAAGAACAAACAACCCTTACTCCTACGACATCATTAATGTTATTTTTAATTATCTCACTAGATAATGGAAGTCCTTTTTTCTTTAATTTTTTCTCAATACTATCAATGGATTTAAGTCTATATTTCATATGTTCAATTGGATTATTATCCCACATAGTAGAAAGCTCTAAATTCAAAGAATTAAACTTGTTTTTTAAAACATCTAATGCTAATTTATACTTCAAAAATAATAATTCTAAATCATGATTCATTACCTTTCTCCTCCTTTAAGCGACTAAATTTTAGTTTATCGCTTTTTCGAGTCAATATAGAATTATAAACTACAAATGACATTTTGTCTAGTCTTTTTGCCTTATTTATAAATTATTAGTTAACTTTTTTACTATAATAATATGTTAAAAAAAAGAAAAAAGAACTTATAATTCTTCTTAGTTATTACAATTAAATGAATTTTACTTCAATAAACGATCTACTTTTAAAGTAAAAGGTAAATTTGTTAAATCGATGATAAATTTATCTAATTTGGTCGTATTTTCTACTAGTACTGTTAATTTATAAACTTTATATTCACTTTTATTAATAGTAGAAATACTATCAATTGTTATATTGTTTAAACTAGCTTTCGTGATAATATCTAGTAATTTATCTGAGGTATTAGTATGAATAATAATGTCTGTAAAATATTTTTTAGTTAAATCATAATTCCATTTTACATTAATTAATCTTTCTCCTAAATCAGTTACATTTTGACAAATAGTTCGGTGAACAGTGATACCTGATCCTTTTGTAATATAACCTACAATATGATCTCCTGGAATAGGTTTACAGCAACCACTTAAATTTACTTTTACATCATCTAAACCTTCTACTAAAATATCATTTTTACTAATAATAGGTTTAACGATAGTTTCATTAATTTTCGCCTGGATATCTTCTTCTACATTCTCTTTTTTAGTAATCATCTTAATTACTGATTGAGCTGAAAACTTATTACTACCTAAAGCAATGTATAACTCTTGAATATTTTTTAATTTTAATTCATCAAAAATAATTTCTAAATTATTATTATTTAAAGTATCATTAATAGGTAAATCCTGTTTTCTTAATTCACTTGTTAATAATTCCTGTCCTCGTGTAAGAGCTTCGTTTTTATCAATTTTACTATAGAATGATTTAATCTTGTTTTTAGCTTGACTTGTAACAACAAAATTTAACCAATCTTTATTTGGACCCTTACTCATTTTACTAGTATTTACCTTTATGATATCCCCTGTCTTTAGATGATAATCGAGGGGAACAATATTTTCATTTACTAAAGCACCAACAAGAGAATTTCCTACTTCACTATGAACTTTATAAGCAAAATCAACGGGAGTAGAATCTTTCGGTAGTTCGATGACATCTCCTTTAGGAGTATAAACATAAATAGATTCATTAGTTAAAACATCTTGTTTGATACTATTAATAAATTCTTCTGGGGTATCAGATTCTTCATTTAATTCAATAATGTTTCTAAATATTTGTAGTTTTGCTTCCATAGAATCTTTTACAGTTTTCACACTTCCATGAGCTTTATAAGACCAATGTGAGGCAATACCGTATTCAGCGATCTTGTGCATCTCTTGAGTACGAATTTGAATTTCAAATAGTTTTCCATCGACTCCAAAAACAGTTGTATGTAAAGATTGATAAAGATTAGTTTTAGGCATAGCAATATAATCTTTAAAACGATTAGGTACTGGTTTATATTTAGCATGAATTAATCCTAAACTTAAATAACATTCTTGTTCTGTATCGACTAAAACACGTAATGCTAAAATATCATAAATATCATTAAATCTTTTTCCTTTATCTAATTTTTTATAGATACTATAAATACTTTTACTTCTTCCAAAGATTTCATGCTTGATATGATGTTCATTTAATAAACATGATACTTCTTGTAGCATATCATTGACGTCATCATCCATTTCTGTTTTTTTAGCATTTAATTTTTCGACAATATCAAAATAAACATCAGGTTTTAAATATCTTAAAGATAAATCCTCTAATTCGCTTTTAATCTTATTAATACCCAAACGATCGGCGACAGGAGTTAAAATTTCTAATGTTTCTCTGGCTTTCTTTTTCTGTCTTTCTTCAGGCATAACATAAAGAGTACGCATGTTATGAAGTCGATCTGCTAGTTTGATAATAATAACGCGAACATCTTCCGAAAGTCCAACTAAAATTTTTCTTTGGTTAGCAACAGCAGCATCAGTAGCGCTTGAAAAATGCAAACGATTGATTTTTGTAACCCCATCAACAAGTAAAGCTACTTCCTTACCAAAAAGTTCTGCTATTTCTTCTTTGGTACTATCAGAGTCCTCAATGGTATCATGAAGTAAAGCTGCTACCATACAAGATACATCAGCACTAATATCCGTTAAAATCATCGCGACATTTAAAGGGTGAATAATATAATCATCCCCGCTAATTCTTTTTTGACCAAAATGTTTTTTGTAAGCATAATCATAAGCTTTTTGAATTAAGGCGATATCTTCTTCATTCTGATCATACTCCTGGAATTTATTAATTAAATCTGTAATAGTTATATTTCTATCAGTTTCCATCACATAACATCACTCATTTCTTTTTTAAATATTTCTATCTAAATATTAAACATAATTTGTTGTATTGTCAAGAAAACGCTATCTTAATAAGAAATAATCTTTCTTACTTTCAGCTATAATCAAGATTTTTTGACTTAAAACTAATTATTTTATAAAAAGGAGTTAACAGTTTACTCCTTTTACTTTTATTTCATTAATTTCATCATCATCTTTCTTTTCCTTTTTTGGCTTTTTAATTCTTCTAGTCTCTAAGATTAACCAAATTTGATTAGAAATATAGATAGATGAATATACCCCAGCAATAAATCCAACTAATAGAGCAATATTAAAGTTCACGATTTCCTTCGCTCCAAAAATCATTAAACAAATTACTGGAAAAATCGTTGTAACGGTAGTTAGTATACTTCTAAAGAAAGTTGTTCTAACACTATCATTTACTAAATCAATTAAATCTTCTTCTGAAAATTCTCTCTTAATAACTGTTTGACTCTTTTTACTATCTTTTTTATTTTTCTTGTTTTCATGAACTTTCTCTTTTTTATCTTCTAACATTTTTGCATAATTTTCCCGGATCATATCAAACGTAACAATTGTATCATTAATAGAATATCCAATAATAGTCAAGATTGATGCAATAAACATGGTAGTGATTTCTAGTTTAAAGATGCAGAAGAATAACGTGATAATAACTACATCATGAACAAGGGCCATAATTCCCGCAATGGCATAGTTAAATTTAAAACGAAAACCAACATAAATTAATATACCAATCGCGGCAATGAACAAAGAATAAATAGCATTTTTGGTTAATTCTTGTTTTACAACTTTACTTACGGTGTAAATATCTGTATCTGTATTATAGTCTTGTTCTAATTTGGAAGTTAATTCTTGGATTGAATCTTTATCTAAAACTTCATCAATTGTAATCGTGATATCCTCAGTAGTCTCTTCCGTTTTCTTAATGGTATAATCCATATCTTCTAACTCTGTTTGAACCGATTCTAAAGTTACTTGTTCATTATTTGAGATTGTAACCGTCGTTCCCCCAGTAAAATCAACGCCTAAATTAGCTCCTCTTGTGATTGCTAAAATTAAGCCTATAACGATAATTATAACTGTTCCTGTTAAAAAGTATTTTCTATTTCGAACAAACTCTAATTTTTGGAAAGGTATTCTAATTCTTTCTGCTGGAATAATCTTTTTCTTACTAACGCCTATGAAAAAATTAAGTTTGTTAGAGAAAACTTCTGTTTTTACAAATAATCCTACTAGAAGTTTTACTAAAAATACCATTACTACTACTGTTACAATAATACTAATAATCAACATAGTAGCAAAACCTTTGACACTACTTTCACCAAAAATAAATAAAATAATAGCAACAATCATTGTAGTAATATTCGCATCCACTATACTAGTTAAAGATTCTTGATTTCCAACTTGAAAGGCAACTGATAAGGGTTTACCAATTTTTAATTGTTCTTTAATCCTTTCAAAAGAAATTACATTCGCGTCAACTGCCATCCCAATTCCTAATAACATCGCGGCGATTCCAGGTAAGGTTAAAACGCCATTAATTAAATAAAAAATTAAGAAAGATAAAACGGCATAGAGTAACACCCCAATACTTGCTATAAATCCTGCAAAATGATAGATAAAGATCATGATTAAAATAACAATCACTATACCTATTGCTCCAGCAAGCAAAGTTTTATTCAAACTTGCTTCACCAAAAGATGCTTCTACTGTTCTAGAAGAAATTTCTTCTAACTTTGTTGGTAATGCACCTGAGTTAATTAATTCTACTAAACTTTCTGCTTCTTCCGTAGTAAAGTTTCCACTGATAATAACATCACTAGAAAATCCTTGACTGACAGTCGCGGCACTTAAACAATGAGAATCGCTTAAAGAGCCACAACTGTCCTTTTCTTTCGAATAACTATCTTTTCCTTCTTCATAATCTAACCAAATAACAATAACATTATTAGTCATTTTGGAAACAGTGCTAGTTACATCGTAAAAAGTATCTTTATCTTTAATAGATAAACTAACGGCAGGTTTTCCATATTGATCTGTTGTTACTTTGGCATTTCCACCTAATACTTCACTAGTCATTAATAAATGATTAGATGTATCACGAAATGTTAAGGATGCGGTAGCAGATAGTACTTCTCTTGCTTCTTCTTTATTGGTAACACCCGCTAATTTAACACGAATGTGATTTTCTCCTTCAATCGTAATTTCTGGTTCACTTACTCCTAAAATATCAATTCTTTTCAAAAGAGATTTATAAGTATTATAGACCATATCACTATCTAGGGTATCTTCTGTATCAATAGGACTTACTTCATATAATACTTCAAATCCTCCTTGTAAATCTAATCCATATTGAATGGCATCTAATAAAGGAGAGAAAGAAAACAATGAAATTAAAATCAGGCAAATACAAGTAATTATTCCACTTGTTACTTTTCCTATTTTATTTTTTAATTTGATAAAGAAAAGAAAACTAATCACTCCTATCAAACAAAAAACAATATAAATTATCTTCAAATTCATTTTTTATCACCTCTTACTCTAAACTTGTTTCTTTTTTAAAGGAAATAAATTCTTGATTATCTGTATGAATAATATCTTGAACCATATCTGCTAAAGTTAAATCCACACTGTTTCTCCATTTATTTTCTTTTAAATAATTCCAAATTTCTTCTTTCGTAATATCTGTACATTTACATCTTTTTAATAATTTTAATTTTACATTCATCGCTGGAATTAAAGTTAAATATAATTCTTTTTGACTTTTATATTCATACATAATCATCACCACAAATTCATTATACACTAGATAATTTATTTTTTAAATATTAAATTTATATCTTTTTTTAATTTTTATAGAAAAAACGGTCAGTTACTAAAGAATTAGATTGACCGTATTTTCTATTTAATTACAATGATTTATTAGAAAATCTATTATTCCTTTTTAAGTGGAAATTAGGGTTTTTCCAATAACAATCAACAATATTTTTATCTAATAAATTTCATTTTGAGAATAGTTTAACTTATTTTCATTTATTTTAAATATCAAAAATTTATTTAACATTTTGTTTCAGCACTACAAACATTATCTTCTATTACACAATTTAATACACATTTAATCTTAGTATACATATCTTCTTTCATTTCCTCAGTTAATTCCATATATCCATCTGTTTGTTTCTCACTGATTCCAGAGTCAATTTTTTGAGCAACACCATCTACAACCGAAACAATATTTGGAGCATAGATTCTTTTTTCTTTCGTTGAAACAGTCTCTCCATTAGAGTCTTTCACAGTGTAATCATCTAAGACATCACTAAATATTTCAATCAATTGATAATATCCGTCACTTCCTTTTGTTGTTGTCTTTAACTCTCCTGTTTCGTCTACTTCTATCACATCACGAATTTCTTTAACATCAACATAATAAATTTCTTTAATTTCCAAGTCCCTCGCTACTTCTATTAAAGTTGGTACAATACTTCTACACCATGGACAATCAGAAAAACCAAAATAAACAACAAATGTTTCACCCTTTTCTATTTTACTAACGATTTCTTCTTCTGTAGCATAAATAAATGGATTATCATCAGCGATCGTAATACTTCGAATCGTTTTACCATCTTTTTCACGTGTTGTTCCATTTAGTACTTCGTATTCATTTTTAAATTTTATCGCATCACTTTCAACTTGACTAGTTGACTGAAGATAAAAAAGTGCAATAATCAATCCAACTAATATAATTACCCCTATTCCAATAAACCATTTTTTCATTTTTCTTTCCTCCTCAAAATTAACTTATCAAATTTTTTTTAAAAAAGCGATAAAGAAATAGTTGAATTTTCTCAACTAGAAGTTGAATTTGTTTCAGCACAAATTTCTTCTTGTTTTAATGGAATTTTATAGACATTCATTTGATTATTCTCATCAGTTGCTTCTATTTCTAAAAAAAGACTATTTTCCTGGTGCATATTACAATTTTTAGAATAATGTTCAATATTAAAATTTACCTTTTTTAAAAATTCATCTAATAATATAGGTTCATCTTCATAAGAATAACTACTTACTATTGTTTTAGTGTCTCCGACCGATTCATATAAAGTACATTCTAATTTTTTATATCGATTTTCATTTACTTCTCCACAATATGTAATATTAGATATATAAATAGAAGTTTTATTATCATTATAAGCAATACTACCATATAAATTAAAATTATCACAAGTAGTAGATATTGTTTTAAACTGAAAATTATCTTCATCTTTTCTTAAAAGAAAAAATCCCATAATTATTCCAATTAGAATAACAACTACAACCAAAACAAATACTTTCTTTTTAGGTATTTTTTTCTTTTGATTATTTAAGGTTTTCCCACCATCTAATAAATCATTCAAATCCAGATGATACTCAAGACAAATCTCTTTTAAAATTATGATATCAGGAATATTTTTACCATTTTCCCATTTACTAACTGCTTGATAAGTAACCCCATATTTTTCGGCAAATTTTTCTTGGGTTAACCCTTCTTTTTTACGAATATCTTTAATTATTTTTCCAATATGTTCTTGATTCATCACAACACCTCATTACTACTAAAACAAATATTTTAAAAGAATTACCTTTCTTTGATATCAAGCACTTCATAATCTAATTCTTCAATAGCTTTTTTTAAAACTTCATCAGTGATGTCTTTGTTTAATTCCACTAAAGCATTCTTTTTATCTAAAGAAACTGTTACTCTAGAAACTCCTTCAATCTTTCGTAAAGCATCTTCAACCTTTCTCGTACAATGTTCACAACCCATACCTTCTATTAAAATAATCTTTTTCATCATTATTTTCTCCTTTTTTTATCATAATCTTCTAAAAAACTTTGATACTTACCATTTGTTTTAGTACCTAAAATACAATTCAAATTTACATTATCCATACTTTTAAAAATATTATTGTCAATATTAGGATAAGTTTTTCTTAAATTTTTAATAAGTTCTTTCATTTCTTTTCTTTTACTCGTTCCATCATTAATTAAAGAACACCCTTCTGTAAAACGACAGGCACAATTAATGAAAGTTAACTCATTACTGTTTCTCCAGGCAATAATAGCTTCTTCTTTAACTAAATATAAAGGTCTAATTAATTCCATTCCTTCAAAATGATCACTATGTAACTTTGGCATCATAGTTTTAACTTCCGATCCATAAAACATCGATAAGAGAGTTGTTTCAATTACATCATCAAAATGATGACCTAAAGCAATCTTATTACAACCAAGTTCTTTAGCTTTACTATATAAATAACCTCTTCGCATTCTAGCACATAAGTAACAAGGACTATCTCCTTTTGATTTTTCAACTACATCAAAAATATCACTTTGAAAAACTTCAATAGGAATATTTAAAATGTTAGCGTTATCCATAATATACTCGCGATTATAATCATTATAACCAGGATCCATTACGACATAATGAACCTCAAATGGAAATTTACCATGTCTTTGTAACTCTTGCATACATTTAGCGAGTAAAAAAGAATCTTTTCCTCCACTAATGCAAACCATAATCTTGTCATTTTCCTGGATTAATTCATATTCTTGAACTCCCTTAACAAAACGACTCCATATTTCTTTCCGAAACTTTTTAATAATACTTCTTTCAATTTCTTTATATCTTTCCATCGTTTTTTAACTCCTTTATACATTCTTCAAAACATTTTATAAATTCATTAATTTCTGATACTGTTGTTAAATGAGATAAACTAATTCGAATCGAAGTAAGTGCTAAAGATTTATCTTTGGTGTAAGCATATACCAATTTAGATGGTGTATCAACAGGACAACAAGAAGTTTTGGTTGATACATAGATATCTCGTTCATCTAACATTCTCACAATTTCAAGTGCTTTTACTCCTTTGATACTAAAATTAATTGTAAAAGGAATAGATAAACTAGAATGATTCAGATGAACAAAAGGATATTGTGATAAATACTTGATAATTTTTTGATTTAATTTATCTACATATTCATAGCGAGTTTTCTGTTCTTTTATAGCAATTTCAAGTGCTTTATCGGTCGCGGCAATACTCGCTACAACAGGTGTTCCACTTCGAAAAACAGTTGTTGATCTACCACCATAAATCATAGGTTTTAAACTGACATTTTTCTTTTTAATTAAAATACCTATGCCATTTATTCCATAAAATTTATGAGGGGCAATCGTGATTAAATCTACCTTACTAAAATCTATATTTACTTTACCAAGTGCTTGAGTTGCATCTGTATGAAAAAAAGTATGAGGATATTTACTTAAAAAAGAACTAATTTCTTCAATTGGTTGAACTAGACCAATTTCACTATCGACAGAGCAGATACTAACTAAAATAGTATCTGGTCGAATCATCTTTTTTAATGATTCAATATCAATGATTCCTTCTTTAGTGACAGGAATTAACTCAACATCAAATCCTAAATCTTGCATCACAGTAGCAGGAGATACAATAGAATTATGTTCTAAACTGCTGATAATAATATGTTTTCCATAGTTTTTATATCTTTCACATATTCCTTTTATCACTAAATTATTTGCTTCTGTTGCTCCACTAGTATAAATAATTTCTTCTGGTAAAACTCGTAAATTTTTCGCGATGTTTCGAGTACACTTCTCTATATATTGGTTGGCATCTCTTCCT
This sequence comes from uncultured Muribaculaceae bacterium, assembly GCA_964402345.1. Lineage (GTDB taxonomy): Bacteria > Bacillota_I > Bacilli_A > RF39 > UBA660 > RUG11198. Next base: position 11,145 of record CAYOCA010000012.1, read on the forward strand.
AACTTATGACTAGAATTAGGGTTTCCAAAATATTTTAAAGTAACATCATAATATAAATCTAATACTTCTTTATCAACAGGTGTATTAGCTGCATAATCTAAATATACCATTTTTTTACCACCTACCTACTTAACCCTCTTTAATAAAAAATGAACCTTACTTTAGTTATTATAAATTTAAACGGGAATGTGAAATTTTTAGAAAAATTTAATATAAAATCTATATACATTATAATACATATTTTAAGTAATGTTAAGTTTTTTCTTTTTTCTTATTTTTTAGTATTATTTATTTTTAATAAGATTAAAGAGGTGTAAGACAGGTTAAAGAAAAGAACTGTCAGAAATTCATTTTTATTCCTAACAGTTTATATAAAGATAAACTTATTTATTCTAATTCAAAGACTCCAGTATATAACTTATAATAAGTTCCTTTTTGGTTAATTAATTCCCTATGATCTCCACGTTCAATAATTTTTCCGTTTTCTAAAACCATAATTGCCTTAGAATTTTGAACGGTAGATAACCTATGAGCAATGACAAATACCGTTCGATTATCCATTAACTTATCCATACCATCTTGAACAAGTTTTTCTGTTCTTGTATCAATCGAAGAAGTTGCTTCATCTAAAATCATAACTGGAGGATTAACAACAGCACAACGTGCAATAGCAATTAATTGTCTTTGTCCTTGCGACAAACTAGCTCCATTAGCTGTAAGAAGTGTCTCATAACCATTTGGTAACATTCGAATAAAACCATCAGCATTAGCTAATTTAGCTGCTTCGATACATTCTTCATCAGTTGCTCCAACTCTTCCATAGCGAATATTTTCCATAATCGTTCCCGTAAATAAAAGTGTATCTTGTAAAACCATTCCTAAGGAAATGCGTAAATCATTTTTATTAATTTCTTTAATATCTATACCATCATAGGTAATTGTACCTGAATCAATATCATAAAATCTATTCAAAAGATTTGTAATAGTAGTTTTTCCAGCACCTGTTGCTCCTACAAAAGCAATTTTTTGTCCTGGTTTAGCGTACAAACTTATATCATGTAATATTTCTTTTCCTTCTATATAACTGAAATTGACATGATTTAAACGAACATCTCCTTTTAATAAAATTAGTTTTTCATCTCTCTTCCAAGCCCAAGTTCCTGTATATTCTTGTGCTTCTACTAATTCATCACCATCATATTTAGCATTAACTAAACGAACACATCCTGCATTTTCTTCACTTTTTTCATCCATAAGTTCAAAAATTCTACTTGCACCAGCAATAGCCATGATAATGGAATTAAATTGTTGGGTAACTTGAGATATTGGTTGAGTAAAACTTTTGGTTAGTGCTAAAAACGAAGCAATTGCTCCTAAGGTAAAAGTACCTGTTTTAATCGCTATAACACCACCTAAAAAAGCAATCACAACATAAATTAAATTTCCAATATTATTTGATGCTGGTCCCATAATATTCGCAAAACCATTCGCGTTGGAACTATTGTTACATAATTCATCATTTAATTTATCAAAATCTATTTTTGCTTCTTCTTCATGGGTAAATACTTTTATCACCTTTTGACCAGCAATCATCTCTTCGATGTATCCATTTAATTTACCTAATGAATCTTGCTGTAAGATAAAATATTTACCAGATTTACTTGCTATATTTTTGGTAATTCTTGTCATGATTAAAATTCCTATTAAAACAATGATGGTAAGTGGAATATTTAATGTTAGCATGGAAATAAAAATACTACAAATAGAAAATACTGATCCAAACATCGCTGGAATACTTTGACTAATCATTTGTCTTAACGTATCAGTATCATTAGTATAACGACTCATAATATCTCCATGAGAATTTTGATCAAAATAAGAAATAGGTAGTGTTTCCATATGATAAAACATATCATCTCTAATATCTTTTAATATTCCTTGCGAAACATAAACCATAATACGATTATAGGTAAAATTACAAATAACCCCAAAAATATAAATACCAGCCATAAAGACAAGGAAATGTCCTAAAGAATCATATACAGGATTAGTCTCTAATAGTAAAGGAGAAATATAATCATCAATTAAAGTCTCGAGGAATAGTTGACTAAGTACTTGCACAACAGAACTCGCTAAAATACATAAAATAACAATCACTAAAAGAATTTTGTATTTCAACATATATTGTAATAATCTTTTAAAGCTATCTTTATTAAACTTCATTCGTGGACCCATATATCTTCCACCTTTAGGTCCATTGGGCATTTGTCGTGTCTCACTCGCCATTATTTGTCACTTCCTCTCTTTTGGGTTTCATAAATTTCTTTATATAACTCATTATTTTTTAATAAATTACTTGGAGTATCATAAGCAACTAATCTTCCGTTTTCTAACACGATAACATGGTCAGCATTCTCAATACTTGATATTCTTTGAGCAATTATTAGTTTAGTGACCTCGGGAATATATTTTTTAAATCCTTCACGAATTAAAGCATCTGTCGCCGTATCGACAGCACTAGTGGAATCATCCAAAATAAGAATTTTAGGACTTTTTAGTAAAGCTCTCGCAATACATAAACGTTGTTTTTGACCACCCGATACGTTGGTACCACCTTGTTCTATATAAGTATCATACTTTTTTGGCAATTTTTCGATAAATTCCTCTGCTTGAGCTAACTTACAGACCTTTTTTATCTCTTCTAGTGTAGCATCTTTTTTTCCCCATTTTAAGTTATCAATAATAGTACCACTAAAGAGAACATTATTCTGTAATACTACAGCAACATTATCTCTTAATACTTTTAAATCGTAATCTTTTACATTGACTCCTCCAACTAAAACTTCTCCTGTTGTTACATCATATAAACGACTAATTAGATTTACTAAAGTTGATTTAGAACTACCTGTACTACCAATAATACCAATAACTTCCCCTGATTTTATATGTAAATCTACATCTTTTAAACTTAATTTTTTCATGTCACGTACATAACTGAAATTAACTTTTTTAAATTCAATACTGCCATCCAGAACTTTAGTAACAACTTTATCTTTATTTTTAATATCAGATGATTCTTTTAAAATTTCTACTATTCTCTTGCTACTAGTCAAGGCCATAGTACACATCACATAAATCATAGATAACATCATTAAACTAGATAAGATAGCTCCTGTATAAGATATTAAACTGGTTAGTTCTCCTGTTGTTAAAGAATCTGTCACAATCATTTTAGCTCCAAACCAAGAAATGAAAAGAACACAGGTATAAATGCAAATTTGCATAATTGGACTATTGAACGCTACTAGTTTTTCTGCTTTACAAAAACTATCATAAATTAGTTTGGAAATTTTAGAGAACTTTTCTTTTTCATATTCTTCTCGAACAAAAGATTTTACAACTCGTATTCCTCTTACATTCTCTTGAACATTATTATTTAATTCATCATAAGTATTAAATACTTTTTCAAATAAAGGATGGGCTTTATTACTTATGAAAAATAAAGCAAAACCTAGAACAGGTATAATACATACATATATAAGAGCAATTTTATAATTAATTAAAAATGCCATGATTAAAGAAAAGATTAATGTTAATGGTGCACGAAAAGCTATTCTAATAATCATTTGATAAGCATTTTGAACGTTTGATACATCAGTTGTTAACCTAGTAATAATACTAGATGAAGAAAATTTATCAATATTTGAAAATGAATATTCTTGTATCTTATAATACATATCATGTCTTAAATTTTTAGCAAATCCACAACTAGCTTTTGCTCCAAATTTTCCAGATAATATTCCAAAAGTTAAGGACAACATCGCGATTATGAGTAAAACAATACTACATAATGTAATAATATTCATATCTCCTTTGTTAATTCCCTTATCAATCAAATATGCCATTAGGAATGGAATTAATACTTCCATAACAACTTCTAATGATGTAAATAAAATGGTAAGGATAGAAGTTTTCTTATATTCCCTTACACTTTTAGATAATTTTTTTAATATATTTAACATGTTTATCACCCTCTTATAATCTATTTATGACACTCTTTGATTATAACACATAGAAAAATAAATATGCAATTTATTTATTAAAAAAAGAGTAAATTCACGCGATAAGAATTTACTTAATTAGTAAATATTTT
>CAYOCA010000013.1:0-15279 GCA_964402345.1 uncultured Muribaculaceae bacterium
TTGATAGAATAGAAATATTTGATGATAAAAGGGTAAATATAAAATTTACATTTAATAATAAATAGCACATAAAAATCGTAAACGGTGATACTTTGTATGGAATCGCGAATAAATATAATACTACAGTAGACACATTAAAAAGTTTCAATAATTTATCTAGTAATCTTTTAAGTATCGGTCAAACTCTAAAAATACCTTCTCTAAGTGAAGAAGTAAGTACTAGTTATACAACTTACACCGTAGTAAGTGGAGACAGTTTATATAGTATTGCTAAAAAATATAATACTACAGTAGATACATTAAAAAGTTTCAATAACCTATCTAGTAACCTTTTAAGTATCGGTCAAACTTTAAAAATACCAAATTAATAATTAAAATTATTCTTGAGTTCTCTTTATAATTCTTTTCAAAAAAATCAGAAGATTTAACAAATAATTAATTATAGTTTTTTGTTAAATTTTTTTGATATAATTTCTAATAGAAATAGAAAGTAGGAAGAGAATAATGGTAATAAATAAGTATATGTTTCGTGAATATGATATTAGAGGAATTTATGAAAAAGATATTAATGAAGAAGTTTCTTATTTAATTGGTAAGGCCTTTGGTACCAAATTAAGAAGATTAGGAAAAAGTAAAACATTAGTTGGATATGATAATCGATACAGTTCTCCTATTATCGAAAAAAACTTAATCAAAGGAATTATCGAATGTGGAGTAGATGTTGTACGACTAGGACTAGTTACTACTCCAATGTATTATTATGGCTGGGACTTACTTAATATTCATTGTGGTATAATGGTTACAGCATCGCATAACCCTAAAGATGAAAATGGATTCAAATTTTCTTATAATGGAATTCATAATGCTTATGGAGACAGTACAGTAGAATTATACAATATGATTCAAAATAATGATTTTATTAAAAAAGAAAGATTAGGAAGTATAGAAACTGTTGATATAAAAAAAGATTACATTAAAATGATTACATCTGGTATTACATTAGGAGATAGAAAATTAACAATTATATATGATTGTGGAAATGGTACAACAGCAATTGTAGCAGATGAAATTTTCAATCAATTTCAAGAAAAATTAAATTTAATTCCTTTGTTTAATAAGTCGGATTCTAACTTTCCAAATCATCATCCTGACCCAGCAGTAGAAGAAAACTTAACTGTTTTAAAAGAAAAAGTATTAGAATGTCACGCGGATGTAGGAATTGCCTTTGATGGAGATGGGGACAGAATTGGTGTGATTGATAATCAAGGTAATTTTTTAAATATTGATAAATATATGATTTTAATATGGAAAGATTTAGTTAAAAAAAATATAGAGAAGAAAACCTTTTATGATGTAAAATGTTCTTTATGTTTAAAGGAAGAATTAGATAAATTAGGAGTAAAGAATGAGTTTTATCGTACAGGTAATTCTTATACTAAGGCTAAAAGTGTTGAAGGAAATTATCCTTTTTCAGGAGAATTATCTGGACATGTATTTTTTAGAGACAAATTTAATGGTTATGATGATGGAATTTATGCTGGACTTAGATTAATTGAAATCTTATCGCATACAAATCAATCTATTACTGATTTATTAAAAGGAATAAGTCAATATGAAAGCACTCCTGAAATAAAAATAGCAATGAGTGATGATATAAAATTTCAAATTATTGAAAAAGTGAAAGAGTACTGTCAAGATAAAGATTACCACCTTTTATTAGTGGACGGAGTAAAAGTGTTCTTTGAAGATGGTGCAGCACTAGTTCGAGCTTCAAATACAGGTCCTAACATTACAACAAGGTTTGAGGCTAAAAGTAAGTTAAGATTAGAAGAAATAAAAAAAGAATTTTTAAATTTAATTGATGCCCTTAAAAAAGAATTTTAAAAACTAGATGTAAAGTACAAGAGAAAGATTATTTTAATAGATTAAATTGAATTAATTTGTCAAAAAATTCAAAATCATGTTATAATATCTAAAGTTATGGAAGGAATGTTTAGTTATGAAAACAGATGATTTTGATTTTTATTTACCAGAAAATTTAATTGCTCAACATCCAATTGCCAGAAGAGACCAGTCTAAAATGATGGTTGTCGATCGAAAAACCGGAGTAATTGAACATCAAACATTTTCTAATATAATTGATTATTTAGAAAAAGGGGATGTATTAGTATTAAATGATACAAAAGTATTACCCGCTAGATTATTTGGTGTCAAAGAGGAAACAAATGCTCATGTAGAAGTATTATTATTAAAAAATTTAGGAAGCGATCAATGGGAATGTTTAGTAAAACCCGCTAAAAGAGTAAAAATTGGTACTATTTTATCTTTTGGTGAAGGTTTACTAAAAGCTAAATGTCTAGATGTTAAAGAAGAAGGCATCAGAAAATTTGAATTTATTTATCAAGGAATTTTTTATGAACTATTAGATCAACTGGGGACAATGCCACTACCTCCTTATATTCGTGAAAAATTAGAAGATAAAAATAGATATCAAACTGTGTATGCTAAAAATATTGGAAGTGCTGCTGCACCGACAGCAGGATTACATTTTACTAAAGAGTTATTAGAAAAAATTGCCGAAAAGGGAATTGAAATCTGTTCTATAACCTTACATGTTGGATTAGGAACATTTCGACCAGTTAATGTTGAAGATGTAACCAAACATGTTATGCATTCAGAATATTATACGATGAGTAAAGAAGTTGCTGAACGATTAAATTTAGCAAAAAAAGAAAAAAGAAAAATTATTTCTGTAGGAACGACAAGTACTAGAACATTAGAAACTATTATAAATAAATATGGTAAATTTACAGAGTGTTCTGGTTGGACTAATATTTTTATTTATCCTGGCTACACATTTCACGCTATTGATGGATTAATTACCAATTTCCATTTACCTAAATCTACTTTAATCATGTTAGTATCTGCTTTTAGCAGTAAAGAAATTATTTTAAATGCCTATGAAGAGGCCGTGAAACAAGAGTATCGATTTTTCTCATTTGGAGATTGTATGTTCATTAAATAGTGTCAAATAAATGTCAAATTTTCAAAAAAAAGAAAAAATTTTCATAAAAAAAAAGGAAATTAAGAATTTATGTAGAATATTAATATATAGAGGGTGATCATCATGTCTTATATTGATGAAGCAACAATAAATGCAATCCGAAGAAAACATCCTATTAAAGAAATTGTTGAAAGATATGTATCCTTAACCAAAAAGGGTGAAGATTATTGGGGACTTTGTCCATTTCACGCGGATAATCATGCTTCAATGTCGGTATCTACTCGTTTAGATATGTTTCAATGTTTCTCCTGTAAGAAAGCAGGAAATGTCTTTAACTTCATTGCGGGTATGGAAAATATTTCTTATAAAGATGCTATTCAATTACTCGCTAAAGAAGATGGTTATGAAATAAATACTAGTCAAAAAGAAAATCCCCACACTAAGGATTATGAAATTTTAAATCTTGCTATTAAGTATTATCAAAATAACATTAATAGCAAACTAGGACAGAATGCAATTAAGTATTTATTAGATCGATCAATTGATAGAGAGACAATAAAAAAATTTGAAATAGGTTTATCTATTTCCAAGCAACCCTTAACGCCATTTTTATTAAACAAATACGATCTAAATTCTCTAATTGATTTAGGACTAACGAACACTGATGGGTTAGATATTTTTAATGATCGAATTATGATTCCTATCCATGATTTAGCTGGAAATCCTATTGGTTTTGGAGGAAGAATTTATCAAACCAAAGATAGTAGCAAATACATTAATACCAAAGCTACAAAAATCTTCGATAAAAGTAACATTCTTTATAATTATCACCGCGCTCATACCAAATTATCCAAAGAGGATTCTATAATTATTATGGAAGGGTACTTTGATGTTATTCGTGCCTCGACAATTGGAGTTAATAATTGTGTTGCTCCAATGGGGACATCTTTAACCAAAAAACATATTCAAATATTAAAAAAAATTACTAATCATATCATCTTGATGTTTGATGGTGATGAAGCTGGGAAAAACGCTACTATTCATGCTCTTCCTTTATTAGAAAGTGCAAATATGGATGTCAAAATTGTTCGTTTAGAGGAAAAAGATCCTGATGAATATATCATTAAACATGGTGCTAAAGCATTTTTAGAAAAGTTAAAACACCCATTAAATACCATAGATTTTAAAATGATGATTTTAGAAGAATCAAGAAACTTAAATGATTTAAAAGATACCAGTCTTTACATCGATGAAATAATGAAAGAACTTTCCAAAGAACGTGATAATATTTTGGTAGAACTTTCTTTAAAGAAATTAGCCAGTCGTTTTCAAATGGAATATAATACTTTAAAAGAACGGTATCAAGTGTATAAACAAAAAAATCAGTTCAAGAGGGAAAATGAAGTCCTTATTCCCCAAAATGATCTAAAAAAAACAAATAAATATGGACAAGCCACTAATAATTTGTTATACTACATGGTTATATCGCCCGATGTTATCAATTTATCAGAAAAAAAAGTGATTATGATCATGGATGATAAAAAAAGAAGATTATTTAATGAAATTATTGCTTATTATCATCGTTATGGTGGAATTATTTTAGCGGATTTTATTACTTATCTAAACACTAAAACTGATGTCGCCGATTCTTTTCAAGAAATTATTAGTCTAAATTTAAAGAAAGAGTATACAAAAGAAGAAATTGATGATTATATAAAATGTGTAAATGAATATTACAAAAAAAATGTTATAGATAAATTAAAGCTTGACTTAAATCGAGAACCAGATCCAATGAAACAAGCAAATATCTTACAAGAAATTATGAAGATAAGAGGAGTGAAAACTAGTGATTGAAGAAATTAAAACTTTTGAAGAAAGAAAAGAAGAATTAATTAAAAAAGGAAAAGGAAAAGGGTTTATTACTTACGAAGAATTAGCAAATGGATTAAAAGGACTTGATGTCGATAGTGATTCTTTAGATGACTTATACAATTGTTTAATTGAAAATAACATTGAAATAGTTAATGATGAATCTGAAGTTGGAGCAGGTGAAGAAGATGTAGGTGGTGATATCGAAGAAATTTTAAAAGATAGCAGCATTGCAAAAGAATTGTCTATTAATGATCCTGTACGTATGTATTTGAAAGAAATAGGTCGTATCAGTTTATTATCAATAGAAGAGGAAACAAAATTATCTGCTCGAATTGCTGAAGGAGATGAAGAGGCTAAAAATATTTTGGCGGAATCTAATTTGCGTCTTGTAGTAAGTATTGCTAAACGTTATGTTGGACGAGGAATGCTATTTTTAGATTTAATTCAAGAAGGAAATATTGGTCTAATGAAAGCAGTAGAAAAGTTTGACGCTAATAAAGGATACAAATTCTCTACTTATGCTACATGGTGGATTCGTCAAGCTATCACAAGAGCAATTGCTGACCAAGCTAGAACTATTCGTGTACCAGTACATATGGTCGAAACTATTAACAAATTATCGCGTTATCAAAGACAATTAACTTTGGAGTTAAACCGTGAACCAACCGATGAGGAACTAGCCCATAAAATGGGTATATCTGTCGATAAAGTTCGTGAAGTAGTTAAGATTGCTCAAGATCCAGTTTCATTAGAAACACCTATCGGTGAAGAAGATGATTCGCATTTAGGAGATTTTGTGAAAGACGAAAGAAGTATGTCTCCTGAAGAATATACCATTCATGAATTATTAAAAGATGAAATTAGTGATGTTTTACTAACTTTAACTGAAAGAGAAGAACAAGTTTTAAGACTACGTTTTGGATTGGATGATGGTTCTTGTAAAACTCTTGAAGAAGTTGGACAGATGTTTGGTGTAACTAGGGAGAGAATCCGTCAAATCGAAGCCAAGGCTCTTCGGAAATTAAGACATCCATCTCGTAGTAGAAAATTAAAGGATTTTTTAAATGATTAAACTATCGCTTCGATTACAAGCAATCGCGAATGAAGTAGATGACAATGTTAATATAGTAGATATAGGTTGTGATCATGGACTTTTAGATGTATATTTAGCTAAAGAGAAAAAAAATATTCATCTTATCGCTAGTGATATCAATTCTAATGCTTTAAATAACGCTAAGGAAAATATAAAAAAATATCAAGTTCAAAACAAGATAACTACTATTTTAAGTAATGGTTTAAATGATATTGATACTAGTAACATAAATACAATGATTATCGCTGGTATGGGATCCCATACTATTGCGGGAATTTTATATCAAAATTTAGATAAGTTAAAATCAGTAGATACGTTAATTTTACAAAGTAATAATGATTTAGATTTTTTACGATATAAAGTAAGTAAAATAGGTTATTTTTTTGAAAAAGAAAAGTTAGTATGTGACTCTGGTATTATTTATACCATTCTTATTTGTAAAAAAGGTCATCGAATTTATACTAAGAAACAACTTTATTTTGGACCTTATTTATTAAAAGAAAATAGTAAATTATTTCAAAAAAAATGTAAATTAGAATTAGAAAAATTAGAGAGTTTTTACTCATTGATTCCCAAAAATCATTGGCACCATCGATATCAGACTTATTGGAAAATAAAAACAATAAAAAAATTATTATCTAATTAATAAAAATATCTTCTAAAAGAATGATTAAGAAGTTAATTTATGTTTAGCAAAGAAGAAAACAATTAACATATTAGAATTTCTGAATTTAGTTTTACTTGTAGTAAATTATGGCGTTCTAAAATTTGACAAATACCATAAAATATGATAGAATGATTAACAGGTGGTGCATTATTCTAGTCATTTGAACTAGAGGAAGGTAGGGCTAAAAATCTACCAATTGTGTAATGATACTTTATATATCTGCTTTTTTCGCCCAGATTAGGGTGGATATATAATTTAAAGATTAAGGAAGCTTTGTAATGGCATACATTGTACTATCCTTTTTCTACATCGTTATAAAATAAAACACATGTCGTGAGTGAAATCTGTGGGATAAAAGGGTAAGTGAATATTGAACTTGTTAGATCTTAAGTTTCATTATTTTTTGAAAACATTTTTTGCAAAAGCGAATAATCCTAGTAATCAAATGTCAGGGAAAACCTCTAGAGTGTATATATTATAAGTGTTGAAGTGCGGACCGAATGGCAATCGAGTAATTAAAATGGTGACATTTAATTATTTCCTTTAAATAGAAATAGCCGGTGGGTAACCTAAGGTAGGAAATAGAGAAATTCAACTCGACCTCAGCCGTAAAATTAATTTATAGTATACCATATATTAATATTTAAGTTAGTTAAAGGAGATAAGTATGAAGAAAGATCATTGGATTCCTATTATTTTTATACTTACCTTTGTATTAGCATTCATATTTGGTACAGTATCTAATTTTGTATCGCATATGAATGCTTTATTATTGGGTATTTTATTGATAATCATAATTATAATAGGAATTATATTCGATATGATAGGAGTAGCAGTACTAAGTTGTGAAGAAGCTACCTTTCACGCTAAAGCATCCAGAAAGATTACTGGTTCTAAAGAATGTATTCGCTTAATTAAGAAAGCAAATCGTACTAGTAGTATTTGTAATGATGTAATAGGAGACATTTGTGGAATTGTTTCAGGAAGTATTTCAGCTTCTTTAGTTATTTTATTATATGATACACCATTCATGGCAATTTTTTTAACAGCAGTAGTCTCATCTCTTACAGTAGGTGGAAAAGCAATTGGTAAGAAAATTGCTATTGAAAAATCCGAAGATATTACCTTTATTGTAGGAAAAATATTAAATAAAATTACTTGGAAAAAGAAATAATTTTATTTAATCAAAATATAAATGATTAATTTTTCTTTTTTCTTTCCAAAAGAAAAGAACTTTGATATAATGAATTTGAGAGGGATGATTCGTTATGTATCAAACTGTTTCTAAAAAAAATATTATCATAATTTTTGCAGTGTTTTTATGCGTCATTTTATTATTAGGACTATTATTTTATGTCAATCTGCAAAAAAACTCTAGTATTACAGTAGATGCTACTGTAAAATATGTCAGGGATGGTTATATTATTGTAATTGATGATGAAAAACAAGAGTACTCAATAGATACCGATTATGAGTATCAAGTAGGAGATAGAATTTCTTTTGTGTTAGAAAATGTAGATAGAACATCTGACCCAATAAAAGGAAAAGTTATCAAAATAGATACAATTAGTAAAAGTGTGCAATTTATCATCAGTGATTCACTTTATACTGATAAGAAAAATGAAAGTCAACAAGCAAATACTGAAATTACAAATAAGGATGAAAATGCCGATGATATGGTTTTAGAATATTTTGAAACATTAAATCAAAAAATAGAGACGTATTCTACTGATAAATCATTGGAAAGTTCAATCAAAAGTGGCTTTATAACAGTAGTAGATTTTTTGTTTTATGAAGGAGAAATTAAAGGAAAGACTTTTTCTGATTTAAGCGATAGTGCTAAAATAAAAGTCTTGAAATTAGTTTTTTCCATCGATCAAAAAATAGAGGCGTATTTTCCAAATTATAAAGAAGAAATCAGTGCTACAGGAAGTAAAATATATACTAATGTAAAATCTAAAGCAATTGAATTATATTTAGAAACTACAACGACTATTTGTAATAATCATTTAGAATTATGTGTAACAGCAAAAGAAGGATTAACAGAATTAAAGAATAATTTTTCTATCACTTGGAGTTTCGTTAAAGAAATATCTGGAATAGGCGTTTCTAAATTAAAAAGTTGGTATGAAGTTTGGAAGGATACCGAATGATTGATCAAAAATTATCCTTAGTTCCCCATCACCCAGGATGTTATTTAATGAAAGATAAAAATGGAGTAATTATTTATGTAGGAAAATCAAAAAATTTAAAGAATCGACTTACCTCTTATTTTAAATCAAGTCATACTGGAAAAACGGCTATGTTAGTAAAAGATATTGTAGATTTTGAATATATTTTAACTTCTTCAGAATTAGAAGCATTATTATTAGAAATTAATTTAATAAAAAAACACGATCCTAAATATAACATTCTACTTCGAGATGATAAAAGTTATCCTTATATTGAAGTAACCAACGAACCAGTTTTTCGACTTGTAGTAGTAAGAAACCCTAATATCAAAAAAAGTAGAACTACAAAATTATTTGGTCCATATCCCAATGTAACAGCTGCTAGACGAGTCGTTGATTTAATTAATCGTATTTACCCTTTAAGAAAGTGTCGTACTTACGAGAAAAAGGAATGTTTATACTATCATATCCATGAGTGTTTAGGATATTGTACAAATAAAATAGACTCAGATAGAATGAATCAAATGCGTAGCGAGATTATTTCTTTTTTAAACGGAAATCACTCCATTATTACAGATAAATTAAAAGAAAAAATGGAAGAATCATCCTCTAAATTACAGTTTGAAAGAGCAAAAGAATATAAAGAATTACTAGACTATGTCGCGATTACTTTAGAAAAACAAAAAGTAGAATTAGATGATAATCTTGACCGCGATATAGTTGGCTATTACGCAGAAAAGGATTACTTATCTATGCAAATGTTATTTGTTCGTGGAGGAAAATTATTAGATCAAAAACAAGATTTATTTCCTATGATCGATACTTTAGAAGAAGAAATTACCACTTATCTTTCAAAGTTTTATGATAAGCATGTAGTAAAACCTAACGAAGTAATTGTTCCAGAAATCGTGAATAAAGAAATGTTATCAGAGGCTTTTCAATTAAAATTTATTACTCCAATTCGAGGAAAGAAAAAGAAAATGTTAGATTTAACTATTGAAAACGCTAAAAATTATTTCAATGAACAAATTACTTTAATAAAACGTGATGAAGAAAAAACAATAGGAGCAATTCACGAATTAGAAACTCTTTTACAAGTAAAAGAAATTCGCCGTATAGAATTGTTTGATAATTCTAATTTATTTGGTAATTTTAATGTCTCTGGTATGGTTGTTTTTATAGATGGAAAACCCGCTAAAAATGAATATCGAAAATTTAAAATAACGAATGATGTAAATGACGACTATGGAACCATGAAGGAAGTCATTTATAGGAGGTATTTTCGCGTATTAAAAGATCATTTAACTCCACCTGATTTAATTATTGTCGATGGAGGAATAGGACAATTAAATGTCGCAAGAGAGGTATTAGTATCACTTAATTTAAACATCCCCACAGCGGGGTTAAAGAAAAATGATAAGCATAATACATCAGAATTAGTTGGGTTAAATCCCATTCAAATTATTCCCGTTGATAAAAAAAGTAGTTTATTTTTACTACTAACAAGAATGCAAGATGAAGTTCATAATTATACGATTAGTTATCACCGTCAAATTAGAAGTAAAGGATCTCTTTCTAGCATTCTAGATAATATTGAAGGAATAGGAGAAGTTCGAAAAAATAAATTGTTAAAAAAATATAAAACTATTTCAAAAATGAAATCAACTTCATTAGAAGAATTAACAGATATCTTACCAGAAAAAACGGCTATTCAGTTGAAAGAAATGTTAGAACATATAGAAGAAAAATAAATTTTTTAGTTGCATTTTTTGTGAGGATTAGATAAAATAGTTTTAAATTTTAGAAATGGGGAGTTTTTTATGAATAATATTTTTTTTACCGTTGGAACAAATGAAATTTCTAACGATGCCTTTCAATCTATTCAAGATTCTGAGTCAATTTTGAGTATAAAACCTAAAGGAGGATTGTGGCTGACAACTTTCCAGAAAGAAATTCCTAATTATAATATTTGGGCTGATTTTTTAAGAACACATCCTTATTTATTGTTTTATAAAAAAACAAAAGGACAAATTTCAAAAAATAATTCTACCTATATTAGTCCCTTTCAAAAAGAAAGTTCTGTAGTAACCTTAAAAAAAGATGCTTCTGTTTTTGTATTAGATAATGAAGAAAAATTAACTTATCTAAAAGAACACTATCCTAATTTCAATGGACAATTTAGTTTTGTTAAATTAAGTAAAGATTATGATGGTATATATATTGCTTTAAATTCTTTATATCGGGTATTAAATTATCATGACACACAACTATTCAAACCATTCGGAGTAGATTCTTTACTTTTATTTCGAACAAACCCTATTGAATATTATCAAAAAGCAAGTTTAGAATTTGAACCTTTCGATTATGAAGATTATATTTCTCCAGCAGATATACAATATACTATTTCTGTAGAGGATCAAACTTATCAGGTAAAACCTGAGTCTTATAAATATTCATTTTTTATAAATGAATTATCGCAAATCTTTTTACAGTATCTTGAAGAACAAAAGATGTCCCTAAAAGAATTAACTGATACGCATCTATTGGAAAATGTAATTTATAAATTATTAGAGCAACACCTAGAAAGATTACACGATACATCAAGAGAAATTACAGGAAATTTATGTAAGAAACTTACACAATAGTAAGTTTTTTTGCTATAATAGAGATAGAAAGTTGGAATGAATAATATGAGTAAAATTAAAGTAATGGATGAACTACTCGCGAATAAAATCGCTGCCGGAGAAGTAGTAGAAAAATGTGTATCTATTGTAAAGGAATTAGTAGAAAATAGTGTCGACGCTAAATCTTCGATAATTAAGATTGAATTAAAAGAAGCAGGTATTCGAGAAATTAAAGTCATCGATGATGGAATAGGCATGGATGAAGGTGATGCTTTATTGGCTTTTCAAAGACACGCGACTAGTAAATTATATAATGTCGATGATTTATTTAATATTTCTTCATTAGGATTTCGTGGCGAGGCTTTACCCTCTATCGCTTCTGTTAGTGAAGTAATTTTAAAAACATGTCAAAATGAAAAAGGTACCATGATTCACATAAAAGGTGGTCATGTTCTAGAAAACAATCCTTGTGAAGCTAGAGTAGGTACAAGTATTCAAGTAACCAATCTTTTTTATAATACTCCAGCGAGATTAAAACACTTATCAAGTATTTATGCCGAACTTGCGAATATTAGTGATTACGTAAGTAAAATGGCTTTATCTTATCCACATATAAAATTTGTGTTGAAAAATGAAGAGAAAGAACTTCTCAATACCGATGGTAGTGGTAATTTATTAAAAGTTATCAAAGCAATTTATGGATTAGATGTTACTAAAAAAATGTTAAAAGTATTTGCGGAAAATGAAGATTATACAGTAGAAGGATATATCTCAATGCCAGAAGTAAGTCGAGCAAGTAGAAATTATATGACCACAATTGTAAATGGACGAGTAATAAAAAATGCAAGTTTAAATAAAACGATTAATGATGCTTATACCAGTTTTAAAGAAGATACAAGATACCCTATTGTAGTATTGTGTATTAAAACTGATCCTGCCTTGATCGATGTAAATATTCATCCATCTAAACTAGATATTAAATTTAGTAATTTTAATGATTTAAAAGATTTAATCACGAATATGATCGATAGTACAATCAGAAAAAAATTATTAATTCCTAAAATAGAAATAAAAGAAGAACCGACACAAAGATATCAAAATTTATCTTTTAACCTAGAAAGAAACATGATAAAAGAAGCAGATTCTAATGAAGAAAACGAATATAAAATGCAAGTTACTAAAATAATTAATTTTGATACAGAAAATGAAATTGCAGAAGAATTAAAAGAAATAGAGAAAGATAGTCCTTTAATCGAAGAAGTAAAATCGGAAGCTGATAAATTACCTGAATTATATCCCGTAGGATTAGTATTAGGTACTTATATTGTTTGTGAAAATGAAAAAGGAGTTTATTTAATTGATCAACATGCCGCTCAAGAAAGAATTAATTATGAAAAATTTTCTTATCTTTTATCTCATCCTAATAATGATACCATCGATACTTTAGTACCAATTGTCATTGAATTACCAATGAATGAATTTTTAATCATCAAGAAAAATATCGACATTTTAGAAAAATTAAATATTAAAATAGAAGAATTTGGTACCAGCTCCTTTCGCGTTACATCACATCCAACTTGGTTTAAAAATAACCCAGAACGTATTTTGCGGGGAATATTAGAAAATATTATCAAAGAAGAAAAAAATTTTGATTTAGCAAGATTTCGTGATCATTTAGCCGCGACAATGGCTTGTAAGGCAAGTGTTAAGGGAAATACAAGAATTACTAAAGAAGATATGGAAAGTTTGATTAGTCAATTAAGAGAATGTAAGAATCCTTTTAATTGTCCGCATGGAAGACCAACGATCATTGAGTTTACTATTTATGAATTAGAAAAAATGTTTAAAAGAAGTATTTAGAATATTGTATAGATTTTTCTTTTTTGATATAATAAGAAAAGAATGGATGGTGTTATAATGGGAAAAATATTAAAAGTTACAGAATATGATTTAAGTTTTGGAAATAATGCTAGAAAAGTAAATGTGTTTGGTTGTTTTAAATATAAACCAACTAATAGCTTATACATAATTTATGCTGATGTAAATGATAATTATAATGTGGTGTATTATGGTGGTAGTCACGTAAAAGGAAATTCTGTTCTTTCCATGGGATGCAGAGATAAAAAAGATGAAGAAATAATCAAAGAGTATATCTACAAAGTGACAGAAAAAAAGGAATTAAAGAATTTTGAAGAAATCGCATTAGATAATATTGAAGAAATTGAAATTATCGCCTCTAATAAATTAGAAATTAAAAAGGAAGTATTAGATTCTCTAATCGATTTAACTATTCCTAAACCAGTAGAAAAAGAAGAAGTAAAACCCGTCAAAAAGAAATCTTCTAAAAAAATATTAATTTTCTTTATTTTCATTCTTTTATTAGTAGGTGGAGGTTATGTTTATTTTGCTACTTTAACTCCAAAAGAAACAGTTTCAAAAAATATGGTTTGTACATTAACTAAAAAACATGATACTTTAAATGCTAATTTAGAAGAAACGAGTACTTATAACTTTAATTATCAAGATGTTTTAGAAAGTATTGATACCACGATGATTTATCAATTTATAACGGAAGAAGATTATCAAGAATTTATTAATAAAGGAACTTTTTATCGATATATGCCAGATGAAGATACAGATGGTGGATGGAGTAAAGATGATACTGCACACACGTTTACGATTATTACAAAAGAAAACATTGATGATACTTATGATAAACCCACAAATTATGAAGAGGTATTAATCACTTTGAAAAAAGATGGTTATAGTTGTCAAGAAAATATTGTGAATGAATAAGATGCCAAATTTTTATGTGTTATATGGATTAGATAAATTATTAATTCAGGAAGAATTAAAAAAAATAATTCAAAAATTAAAAATTGATGATGTCGTGCAGTATGATATGAACATTAGTAATTTAGAAGATGTAATAGAAGATGCTTCAACTATTAGTATGTTTAGTAATAAAAAGATAATTATTCTTGAAAATTGTAATTTTTTATGTGCAAATAAAACTATTGATCAGTTAGAATTATTAGAACAATATTTAGAACATTATAACTCAAATAATTACTGTATTTTAATTACTTATACAGAGAAACTTGATACTAGAAAAAAAATTTACAAATTATTAAATAAAGAATCTAAAATACTTGAATTTAAACAAAATGATGAAGTATATTTAATAAAATATATTCAAGAATATCTTTCAAAAGAAGGATATAAAATAGAAAGTATTTCATATTTTTTAAAAAAGGTTGGATACCAACTAGCAAATATTCAAAATGAATTAGATAAACTAATTATGTACAAAATAGATACGAAAGAAATTCAAAATGAAGATATTGATAAAATAACTATTGCATCTTCTGAAGAAGAAATATTTGTTTTAACAGACGCTATTATTGCTAAGGATGTCAGTAAATCCTTAACTTTATTAGAAGAATTTTTAAATAAAAGTTATGATGAAATACAAATCATTATTTTATTAGCGAGTCAATTTCGGTTTCTTTTTCAAGTAAAAAGACTATTGAATAAGGGCAAAAGGGAAGATGAAATTGCTAAAATATTAGAAGTAAATCCTTACCGAGTAAAGTTTACAGTTAAAAAATTATATGCTTATGGAGAACAGGAGTTGTTAGACTATATTCAAAAAATAGCTAAAATGGATCATGATATTAAGCTAGGTATTATGGATAAGAGATTAGCGTTAGAGTTATTTATTATTGAAAATAAATAATTGAAATTAGAGTTATTTATCAATTAGATGATTCTAATTTTTTTAGTGATTTTGAAGTAAATACTTGTATTGTACTAAAGTTTAAAAAGTTTAGATAATTAAGTGAATC
>CAYOCA010000014.1:0-14778 GCA_964402345.1 uncultured Muribaculaceae bacterium
TATCACCAAACTCATTATAAAGAAAAAAAGATAAATATTATGTCGTTTTATAATAAATATCTTTTTTTTCACCATCATCAGTAGTATACTCTAACCATATTTTTAACTCTAGATTTAATTGACTAAGATTTTTTGTTGTTTGAATCGTTCCTTTAATTTCTAACTGATTATCTTCTTTTGAAGTTTCATCAGTTGCAACAGATAAATTTTCTGGATCATCAAACACACCTATTGATGGAAATACATCCTCATTATAATAATTATGAACAACCATTGCTTTAATTTGATTCATATTTTCTTTAGGATTTTCAAAAATAATTTTATAATCTATAGTTTCTTCTCCAACTCGATCAATAGAAACTGTAATGTCTAATGGTAGTTCTTCCTTAGAATTAGTATAATTTGCTTCATCTAAAACATTACTTTTCATCGCGATATATTCATTCTTGATAGTTTCTTCTTGATTTTCACAACCAGCAAGAAGAATCAAAATTAGAATCATCGCTAATATTTTTCTTTTCATATTTCCACCTTCTTGAATTTGTTTTTCTTAATAAGAAAGTATATTCATGATAAGTATACTATATGAAAAAGTTTCTGACTAGAGAAATGGAAGTGTTTTACATCTTATTTACAAATTTTTTAACTCGTTTTTGATATCTTCTAGGTAATTTGTTAAGTCAGTTGCGTCACTTCCACCACCTTGAGCAAAATTCCTACTTCCACCACCATTACCTTTGCATTTTACCGATAATTCTTTAACAATAGCACCACAGTTTACTTTATCAGTATTAGTTTTAGCAATAACATTAACATGATTATTTTTTACATTTGCTAAAAGCACAAAACAATTATCATATTTATTTATAATAGCATCTGCTAGACTTTTTATCATATCAATATCATATTCTTCTAAAATTGATATACTCGTCTTGATACCATTTATTACTTCAATATTTGTTGTAAATGCTGTTAAATCGCTGGTTGTTCTTGTAGCTTTTTTGTTTTTATAAGTCTTTTCCAATTGTTTCATTTCTTCTTTCAAGTAATTTAATTTATTTTTATAATCTACTACATCTTGATAACTAGTTAGTACCTTATCTTCAAAGTCATAGTCAAAGGTTACGTCGATCCCACTTTTCTTGGCATCCATTAGAATATTTTTTGCTTTAGTTAGTATTTTTAACATTTCTTCTTGGTAGGGATCAACGGCAATATGAAGCATCTTATCGATGTTGTTAGTCGTTGCTCCTTCGATTCGGAAGGTATCAGCTCCTTTATTTTCTACAGATATAATAGCGATTTTACCAATCATACCAGTATTGGGTACGTGCGTTCCAGCACATAATTCAATGGAGTCACCCATTGTTACCATTCGGACAACATCTCCATACTTATCATCAAATAAAGCCATTGCTCCACGTTTCTTTGCTTCATCTAATGAAAGGTATTCAATTTTTGTTTGAGCATCTGCTTTGACCTTCTCATTTACTTTTTCTTCAATTTTCATGATTAATTCATCACTTAAACGACCATGATAGGTAAAATCGAAACGAAAACTATTTTCATCTACTCTACTTCCTGCTTGATGAACATTATTTCCTAAAAACTCTTGAAGTGTTTTTTGTAACAAATGGACAGAACTATGATTTTTCATAATTTCTTCACGACGATCTTGCATAACATGCGTTAAAACTTCTGCTCCTTTTGTTAAAGTTCCTTCTAAAATTTTTACGTGTAATAAATGTTGTTTGTTAGGTGCAGTCATGACATCTAAAACTTCAACTTTACAATCATCATTTTTTAAATATCCAATATCGTAGATTTGACCACCAGACTCAGCGTAAAACGGATTTTCCTTTAAAAAGACATAGCCTTCTGAATCAAGACTGTCGATGAATTCATTTTCCTTCATAATATTCATAACCGTTGTCTTGTTTCCTAATTTCTCATAACCTATAAAAGTACTTTCTTCTTTATAATTCATCAACAATTCATTTTGCAAATTCATACTGCTAGTTACTTTACGGTTATTTCTAGCCATTTCTTTTTGCATATCCATATATTTTTTAAATTCTTCTTTATTAACTTTAAACCCTCGTTCAATAGCGTATTCTTCCGTTAACTCAACTGGAAAACCATAGGTATCATATAATTTAAAAGCATCTTGTCCACTAATTTCTTTGCTAGAACTACTCTCAAATATTTCTTCTAATCTCTTCTCACCAGAAATTAATGTTTTATGAAATAAATCTTCTTCTTCAGTTATTTTTTCTTTTACCTGTTGCTTACTCGCTAATAAATTGGGATAAATGGACGCATATTTTTCCATGACAACATCTACTAAATCAGCCATGAAGGTTCTATTGATATGTAATTTTCTACTCATCATAACGGAACGTCGTAATAATCTTCTAAGAACATAACCTCGACCATAATTTTCAAAAGTGGCTCCATCTGCTAAAGCAAAAGTTAAACATCTACCATGATCAGCGATGACCTTAAATTCTTTTTGTCCTTCATAATGAACACCACTAAGTTCTTCAATTTTTTCTATAATTGGTAAAAATAAATCTGTTTCATAGTTCGTTTCAGCATTTTGTAAAATACAAGCCATTCTTTCTACACCCATACCTGTATCAATATTTTTACTTGGTAATTCTTCATATTCTTCTCTAGAAATTCCTTCTTTGGCATTATATTGACTAAAAACATTATTCCAAATTTCAATATAACGATCATTTTCAATATCCTCTTGTAGTAGTTTTATTCCAAGATTTTCTTTGTCGTAGCGAGTTCCTCTATCATAGAAAATTTCACTATCTGGTCCACTAGGTCCTTCACCTATTTCCCAAAAGTTTCCTTCTAACTTAATAATATGATCATCTTCTACACCTAAACTTGTCCATATTTCATAAGCCTCTAAATCGCTTGGATAAATAGTCATATAAAGTTTTTCTTTAGGAAATCCAAAGTATTTTTCACTCGTTAGTAATTCATATGCCCATGTTAAAGCTTCTTTTTTAAAGTAGTCTCCAATAGAAAAGTTACCCAACATTTGAAAAAAAGTGTGATGTCTAGCAGTAACACCTACATGTTCAATATCATTAGTACGAATACACTTCTGACAACTAGTAAGTCTTTTATTTTGAGGAATCGCACTTCCATCAAAGTATTTTTTTAATGGAGTAACTCCAGCATTAATCCATAAAATACTTGGATCATCATGGGGAATTAAAGAAGCACTTTCTACTTCTGTATGTCCCTGACTTACAAAAAAATCAATATAAGTTCTAACTATTTCTTCACTAGTCATTTTTCTCATTCTTATCACATCCTATTATATTTTTAATAATTTCTACTTCTTCTTCAACGGTTAAATTAGTAGTGTCAATATAGATTTGTTCTTTCGTTCTTTTTAAAGCACCCACTTCTTTGTGCATATCGTTATCATCACGTGCTTTTATATTTTCATATACTTCTTCATAAGAGGTATTAATACCTTTTTCTTGATTTTCTTTAAATCTTCTTTCAACTCTTTTTTCTAAAGTAGCATCTAGATAAAATTTGTATTGAGCCTCTGGAAAAACAACTGTTGTAATATCTCTTCCTTCCATAACTACATCTTTACCCTCAGCTATTTTTCTTTGAATATCCACCATGTTTTTTCTAAGTTCTACAATACTAGATATTGGAGATACAATTTGTGTAACTTTTTTATCTCTTATTTCTTTTGTCACATCTTTACCATCTAAAAACACTCTACCATCTGACTTTAAATCAATATTGATATTTTCTGATAGTTTTATAATTTTATCTTTTTCTGCTAATGATATTCCTTCTTCAAGAGTTTTTAAGGCCACGCATCGATAGGTTGCTCCTGTATCAATATTTACAAAATTTAATTTTTCCGCGAGTGCTTTTGATAAAGTTCCTTTTCCACTTCCCGCGGGTCCATCAATCGCGATAATTTTGTTCATCATATACTCCTTCTTTCTTCAATATCTTCAAAAATTTTTATTGTATCTTGATATAATCTGTTTTCTTCTATATTCTCAATTTGGTAATCATAATTATGATAGTGTTCTAAAGCCGTTTCTGTGATATCTTTTTGTTCATTATCTGTTAAATCACTTTGATAATTTTTTCTAATAACTCCAATGGAGATTACATTAGAAAATGTCTTTTTAATTATTTCTATTTCTTTAGGAAAGCGAACATCAGGAATTATAATAACATCCATAAAATAAGAATAAATTTCTATATCTTCTATTTGACGATTGATAAAAAAATCTTCTTTACCTAAATGATCTTTAATTAATTCAGCACTTATCTTTTGGAGTAATTCTCTAGGTTTATTTTTCTCATCCATCTTCTTTTCTGTAATTTCTTCTATATATTGTTTTAAATATTTCGTGTAAGGAGAAATGACGACTTTTTTATTTTGAGAAAGATACTTTTCTTTTAGATAACCAGCAACTGTACTTTTCCCACTTCTAGCCTTTCCTCCTATTAAAATAATAACTGGATTTTTTTTCTTCCACTTCATATAAATTCTCCTTTTATATATACTTTTCTTCTTAAAATAATTTCTAGTAAAATTGTTTACTTTACTCCTTTTAATTCTAATTTTTTTTGAATAAATGTAGTAATGAAATAGATAAAACTAGTATAAAGAAGGGTCATAATAACACTATGAGTTAAAATTTTAAAAAGCATTTGGATACTATAAGTATCGTACTTTAAGATTAATAAAAATAAGAATGTCAAAATATGATAAATAAAAACACAAAATATACTACTAATGTTAATTGTAAAAAAATTATATGGAAAAAAGAAGTGAAAAACTTTGCTAAAATAATATACTATAATAAAGAAACAGGTATTTAAAATAAAGGTACTAGTATAACTTATATCCATAAGTAACCCAAAAACAATTAAAAGGAGTAAATATTTTTTTTCATTTTCAAAATATGGTCTAATTACTAAAAGACTAATTAAAACATAAAGTGTTGAAAATATGGATAGATTAGCATAAGTATAACCTAAGTAATTAGAAATGATGCCTTGAACTAAATAAGAAAATATTAATGTTATAATAGATACAATAATCATTCGTTATCTGTCCTTTTTAAAATGGTTACATAATTGATATTACTAAAATCTGCTGATGGTTTTACATTAATAATCTTTGATAAATCATATACATCTGTAGTGATATTCTCAACTGTTCCAATTAAGATTCCACCAGGAAATACTCCACCTAATCCAGAGGTATATACCATATCTCCTATCGCAACAGTTGCCGTATTACTAATTCCTTCTACTTTTAGGTATCCTTCATCGTAGTTGTAGCCATTGATAACTCCCGTTAATTTATTATCTCCATTGGTAATTGTTACTGATATTTTATTATTCGTATCACTAGCTGTAATTAATTTTACATCGGAGGAAAAAGTCGATACATTATCAATTTTGCCAATTAAACCTGTGGAATTAATTACAACCAAACCTTCTTCGATACCATTATGAGTTCCTTTATCAATTGTTAGAGTATTGTACCAATAAAAAGAATTTCGACTGATCACTGTTGCATTCAAATAATCATAATCGCTTAAAACATGTTCGATATTTAACTCTGATTTCATTTCTTCTATTTCTTGTTTTAAAGCGATATTCTCTGCTTCTAAAGATTCAATTTTATCCACATTTGACTTTAGAATTTTATTTTCTTCTAAAACATCTTTTAAAGAAATAAAATCATCTATCATAGTGGTCAAATTTTTAACTGGAATATAAAAGATTTTTTGAACACTTACAACTGAGTCTTTTATTAATGATTCAAAAGTATTTAATTTTTTGTCTGTTTTTAAGACATAAGAAAGAATAGCAATTACAATTACCGCGACTGAAACAACAATAAAGATTTGTTTGCTTTTAAACTTCTTATTTTTTTTATTCATCTTAAATCACCTTGCCTATTTCATTATATAATAAAATGAAGAAAATGGAAAGAAAATCAATAAAATTATTTTAGAAAAAAATTGACTTAATTTCACTTTTAACAAAAATAATTTCATTACATAAATTATGTTAGGTGATGCGTTATGCGAAATAATTTTAATCGATTCATCAGAGGGTGTATTGGATTTAAGATTTATACAGCCATTTTTTGCCTTATTATTCTTCCTATTATTACAATTTATCAATTAATTATTAGTTTATTTGTTCCTTGCTTTTATAACATTTTAATTTTATTAGTTCAATATATTTTACTTATTGTTTTATGGTTTTGGACTTTATTTTGTTGATTACCTAAAATTTTATTTTAACCTAATTGTCGTCTAGGAAATATTTTTATATTATAAATTTATAGAAAAATAAAATCTTTTTCAATGAGTAAAAACTGGTGACTTGTATCATCAGTTTTCTTGTAATTATTATTTCTTAAAATGAATTTTGAAAATTTATTCACATGAAATATTTAGCTTTGAAAATTCTTCTAGATAACTTTTACTTTTTAAATATAATCCAGAATATCTTTCATAATATTCATCAATAAATAAACTAATTTCTTTTTTTATTGTATCATTTACTTCAATCTTAGTTATTTTTGATAAATCTACATAATAAAACATTCGTAATAATTTTAATGTTTTTATTTGATAAATGAACTCATTTCCAACGCAATTTTTACATAAGTATCCACCTTTATAACTAGATATTGTGACAATATCTTCTTGACTTTGACAATTAACACAGCGATCCATTACGGGTTTAATTCCTAAATATTCTAAAAATTTTAATTCAAGAATATTAGTAATTACTTGAGCATCATATCCTTCGTTTATTTTATTTAATGCAGCAATAAGTAATTCATAAATTTTAGGACTATTGTCATGTCTATATACTTGACCTGATAATTCTAAAAGAAATAGAGAATAATTTAATTTGATAATATCTTTTCTAGTTTTTTTAAAAGAATTTAGAATATCCACTTCCATGACATTAGGTAAAGAGTTGCCATGACAATTGATATGAAAAGTACCATAACATAGGACATTAGTAGTTGCAGCTAACTTACTTTTAGGACTTTTACTTCCTTTCGCGAAGAGACCTATCATTCCATCTTCTTTGGATAAGATATTGATAATTTTACTATTTTCTTTATAATCAACCGTACTAATTATAATACCTTCAATTTTTTTAATCATTTTCTTTTGATTTCTGATAATTTTTATACTTTAAATAATATTCTATTTTTCCGGTTTTTGTAAAGAGTAACCATAAGTCATATCGATTCATTTCTATCACCATTATCATATTGTGTTATTTTGGGTGTTTTTATACAATACATTAATCAAAAAAATCTCGATATCCTATTTGGTTTAAAAATTGATCTTTATCTCGCCAATTCACTACAACTTTTACTCTCAAGTCTAAGTATACTTTTTTATTTAATAATCTTTCAATGTCTTTCCGTGCTTCCATACCAATTTTTTTTATCATATTACCATTTTTGCCAATTAAAATTTTTTTTAAATTTTCTCTATCAACAATAACGGATGCGGCAATACTAACATTATTTTTATCTTCACTAATATCTTCTACGATACAAGTAACAGAGTGTGGAACTTCTTCTTTGGTAAAATACAAAACTTTTTCGCGAATTAATTCTGATATGGAAAAAGTAGTACTTACATTAGTTAACATATCATCTTCATAATATTTAACATTACCTGTTAAGTAATTTGAAATAACACGGATTAATTCATCTAAATTTTTTTGTTTATAAGCAGAAATAGGAACAATATCTTTAAAAGGATATACATCTTTATATTCATTAATTTTGGGTAAAACCTGTTCGTAAGGAATTTTGTCTATTTTGTTTAGTACTAGAACTACTGGTACTTCTGTTTCTTTTAATTTATCTAAAATGAATTGATCACCGCGTCCAAATTTTTGAGTAACATCTACTAGAAATAAAATAACATCAACATCATGAATTGAATAATATGCTTGTTTATTTAAAACTTGTCCCAATTTATTTTGAGGTTTATGAATACCTGGAGTATCAACAAAAATAATTTGTAAATCAAAAGTGTTATAAATTCCTTGAATCATATTCCTAGTTGTTTGGGCGGTATCAGAAGTAATCGCGATTTTTTTACCAATTAAAGAATTTAATAAAGTACTTTTACCAACATTAGGTCGTCCAATTAGACTAACAAAACCACTTTTCATTATTGATTTCCTTTCATATTATCATCACCAAATGGATATGGGCACAATTCTTGGATGGTATGACTAGTTGTTCTTCCACTATAAGTGTGAGATATAACTGGTACTTCTTTATCACATAAATCAT
Organism: uncultured Muribaculaceae bacterium; assembly: GCA_964402345.1. Lineage (GTDB taxonomy): Bacteria > Bacillota_I > Bacilli_A > RF39 > UBA660 > RUG11198. Next base: position 8,369 of record CAYOCA010000014.1, read on the forward strand.
TTAGGGCGTGACGACAGACAAAGCAAGGAAAGCAATCTTCTTCTGTTTTACTCATCACATGTATTTCTTTAACAGCTCCTTTTTTATAACCATTCGCTATGGCTGAATATAAGGCATTCCTTTCAGCACAAATTCCAGAAGCAGGCGAAGAAGTTTCAACGTTAACGCCAGAAAATTCTTTACCATCTTTCATGATAATAATAGATGCTACTGGATATTTATAATATGGAGTATAGGAATACTCTAATAATTTTTGTAATTTTTCTTTCATCACATTATCCTCCTATCCAAACTATTATTTTAGGTAAAAAAATCAAAATTCCAATTACAACAGAAAACATACTCATGATAAGTACAGCTCCAGCTGAAGTATCTTTGGCGATTTTGGCTAACTCTTTATAATCAGTAGTAACTAAATCAACACTTCTTTCAATTGCTGTATTAACCACTTCTAAAGATAACACCATCGCGATTGTTAAGACTAAAATTCCCCATTCTATAATACTTATTTTTAATAAAAATCCTAAAAGAGAGGCGATGATAGCAAAGGTAATTTCAATTCGAAAGTTTCTTTCATGATTTGCAGTGTACTCTATTCCAGCTAAAGCATGTCCCATACTTTCAGTAAAACTTGTTTTTCCTTGAAGTTTTAATCTTTTTTTTAATTTAATTTTATCTCTTAATTTCGTAAGCATTTAATAATTCCTCCTGATGACTAAACATAATTTTTTCTTCTTCTTCATCCATATGATCGTACCCTAATAAATGTAAGATTCCATGAGTTGCTAAGAAACAAACTTCACGTATTCTAGAATGTCCATAAATTTCTGCTTGTTCATAAGCAACGGGAATTGAAATATAAATATCGCCTAGGACACGAATTTCTGGATTTTTGATAGTTTCTCCATCTTCTAATGCAAAAGTAATAACATCAGTTTTTCGATCTACTCCTCGATAAGTTTTATTTAATTCTTGAATCTCTTTTTCATCTACTAAAATAATATTAAAAATTGCTTGTTCAATATTCTCTTTTTCACAAATAAAATGAACATAATTTTCCAATATTTCTAACTCTTCTACTGTTTCTCCACTATTATTAATAATCTCAAACATATTTTCCCTACTTTCTAATTATGATGGATTAAACCATTCAATAACATACCAATCAAATAAATAAATAATAACTAAAATTAAAAGCAAAATAATAATGAAATTGATAAAACCATCTGTTTTGAAAACTTTTGGTAATTTTATTTTTATTTTTTCAGTTAATTGATATAAAAAATAACCGAGTATTCCACCACTAGTGTTTAAAATTACATCATCAATATCAAAGGTTCTTCCGATATTTAATTGGACAATTTCAATGGTGAGGGATACCAACATGGTAAGCAACCCAACTTCCCAAAATTTTTTACTTTTTAAATAATCAGAAGCAAAATATCCATATGGTAAAAATAATAAAATATTTCCTATAATATTTCGAATGAATAAACGACTTCCTATCTCATAACGAAAAATCTCTTTAAAGGGAACCCAATTTGATAAACCATAGTTACTTTCTTGTAAAGTGACTATTTCAAACAAACACATAACATAAAGAATAAACAATAACATAGATAATTCTTTATAAAAGCAAAATTTTTGATGATTCTTAACTAGATATGCAATTCGTAAGGAACAGACAATTACAGTAATAATAATGGTAATTGGCCATACATCGGGAAATACTCCTGTAATCATATTTTTAATCGTAGTAGTCATAATAACCAACTCCTAAATATTTTTTATATTCTTTTTTTGAAACAATCTAAAAGCAAGAAAAAGAATCACTATAAAATAAATCAACCAAATTGTAACTGAAAATTTTAAATTAATCTCAGAGAAATCAGTAATTCCTCCAAATAAATAGTCTTTAAAATCCCAATTCATCGTGATGAAGTATCTCATGAAAGTTAAGTTGTACTGTACTGCTAGATAGTGAATGGAAGAAGAAAACATATAAAGCAATAAAGGAATTATAATTGCTATTACTGTATTTGTGCATACAACTGATATTCCAAAACAAATGGTAAGTAGCATAATAAGAAACGGTAATTTTGCTAAAATACGAATCATCATATAAGAGAATACCGAATATTCTATTATCGCTTTTGTACCATAATGATAAACAACAACAGGAATCTTTAAACTTTCTTTTCCAAAAAAGATTCCACCGAACAGAAGCTGTAATAAGATTAAAAAAATGATACTAAAAACTACCATACAAATGCAAGTAAAATATTTACTTAATAATATTTTAACTCTAGAATAAGGTTTTATCAAGAGTAATTTAATCGTCCCACTGTGAAATTCTTCGCATAGAACAGTTCCTGTAATCATTAAAATAATAATGACAATAAAGATTTCATAATCTTCTACAATAGTTCTTAACTGATAGTTTAAATTATTTTGTTTGTTAATATTCGTTTGATGTTCAATAATGTACTGGTTTATTGCTACGTCTGATAAAGCATTCTGATATTCTATTCTTTCTTTTCTAGATAATGTTTTCTCTTGATTTTGATAATATTTAACTAATTTTAATCCTTCTTGATAGGAAATAAGTGCTTCATTCAAAAATCCAGTATCTTCCTTGATGTTTTTTTCTAGACGATAAGATAGGATTTTTAAATCATCTTCCATAACTGACAAAGATTCTTCTAGTTCAGCTATCCTTTTTTTATCTGTTGTTTTCTCGAGGTTAAATTTTAGTTCTTTTATTTCTTGGTCTTTCTTTTCCTTTTCAATATTTATAAAATATTTCCAATCATCAGTTTCAAATTTATTTAACTTCTCCTTGTAATCTTTCATTATATTTGCTACTTCTATTTCCTCTAAATTATAGTTAGTAGCATAATTTACCTGATAAATTAAATCATATAGGTAATCATTTGCTTTTTGGTATTGCCATGAATTAGGTGAATATTGCTCTTTTATCTTTAAGACATCAATTTTTGTTTTGATAGAAAGATACATAGTCAAATCACTAGGACTCAAAATATCATATTGTTTGAGTTCCTCTTCTAAGGAGTTTTCTTCTTCTAACAAATTATCTTGATTTTCATATTTGTAATGACCTTCCTCATCGTAATCTTTCCAAAACAAAAAATTATTTAAAAAGCAAAACAGGATTATGATTCCAAATATCACAAAAATACCTTTCTTATGGAATATTTTTTTAAGTTCAATATAAATTAAATTAATCATTTTTCTCACCCTTAGTGACTCTTAAAAAAACATCCTCTAATGAGAGTAACTCCCTCTTCATTTCCAAAATAGAAATATTATTAAGTAATAAAGTTTTTAAAATATTATCAATTTCTTTATTGGTTGTAGTCACTTTGATGTGAGAAGAGTCAATTACTTCATAATGGTATAATATTTTATCTAATTGAACATTGCTTATTTCCATAATATAATTTGTTCGTTCTGTAATCTTTTTGATATTCTCTATTGTTGTATCTTTTAAAATTTTTCCTTTAGAAATGATACAAATTCTAGTACAAAAACTTTCTAATTCACTTAAAATATGACTAGAAATTAGAATTGCCATATTATGATTTTTAGCTAAATCTGTTAATAACATTTTTAATTCTTTTATTCCTTCAGGATCTAATCCGTTCATTGGTTCATCTAATATTAATACTTGAGGATTATGTAAAATTGCTTGAGCAATTCCTAATCTCTGTCTCATTCCTAAGGAATATTTTTTTATTTTTTCATGAATCTTATTTTCTAATCCAACTAATTTTACTACTTCTTTGATTCTATCTTCTGATACTTTATACATCATCGCTGAAATTTTTAAATTCTCATATCCAGTCAAATACATATATAAATCTGGATTTTCGATGATAGCACCAACATTAGAAATAGCTGATACAAAACTTTTCTTTAAGTCGTATCCTCCTATTTTGACTGTGCCACCATTCAGTGGTTGAAGTCCTAACATTAATTTAATTGTGGTGGTTTTCCCTGCTCCATTTGGACCAATAAAACCCAAAATATCGCCTTCACATAATTTCAAAGATACATCATTTACAATCACGTGATGTCCTATTTTTTTCCATATGTTGTTACATTCCAATACTACATTAGGCATATTTATTCCTTTCTGTCGCATTGCTTTAATATCCAATTTCATTGTACTATAATTTATCCTTTTTGAATAGTCTTTTTTTGAAAAAAATTTCAAGAAATATCTATTAGAATTTTTATCTTAAAATTTCTATTATTTCTTTTTATCATTTAATTTTAGTAAATTCATGTGCTAATAGGGAATATAAATACAAATGAATCTCTTTATCAGTTATAGATTTTATATAATTATAATATCCCATTAATTGATTTTCATATTCTTTATCAGCAATATTTTTTAGTTTATAATCAATGATATCAATATGAGTTGGATACTCTAACATTAAGTCAATAATTCCATGATATTCTTTTTCCCCTTCTTCATAAATAAATTCATATTCTTGATATACCATAGCATCATTGATGGATTGTAATAAGGGTTGCTTTAAAAATTCTTTTATTAAATTTTTATAAAATGGATTAGAGATTGTTTCATAATTTGGAGATTTTAAATCAATAAATTCTAAATACTCATGTAATTTTGTACCAAAAGTCATAGATTGATATTTTTCTTTGGTGATTAATTGATTTACTTTTTTAGAAAACGTTTGATTTTCTATTGGACTCTTAACAATTTCTATTTCTTGTACCTCAAAATTACTAGTTTCTTCTTCTAAAATATCAGCAGTTTTCTTGGTTTGAATAAAATTATAATCTTTTGTTAAATTCAAATCTTCTAAAGAAATTGTTTTATATTTAGAAGCAATTTTAAAAGCAATAGAATTAACAATATCATCTAAGGAACGATAGGTTTGTTTGATTGTATCTTCTAAAACAGTTTGATTAGATTCCATATTTTCTTCTTCTAGACAAGGTTTAATCAAAACTATTTTTTCACGTGCTCTTGTTAAAGCTACATAAAATAATCTAATTTTTTCACTGATTTCTTCTTTTAGATATTTATTTTTTAAAAGATCCTTATAGATTGTTTGAGCAATTCCCTCTTTAAAATAAGGTACAATAATCCTATAATCTTTATCTACTAAAAAACGTTCTTTTAAATCACTGATATTAAATTCTTTATATAGGCCACTAAAATAACATACTGGGTACTCTAACCCTTTGGATTTATGGATAGTCATCAGTTTTACTGCTTCTAGTCCATTATCTGGGATTTTGTATTCAATTTTATAACCAGTATTTAAAATTTCTGTTAAATATTCAGAAAATTTTTCGATTGTATACCCTAATTCTTCTAAGTTTATAGCCATTTCTCTTAATTTTGATAATTTAACAATTCCATTATGAATATTTCCTACCTTTATATATGCTTCATAGTAATGAAATTCTAAAACAATTTTATCTAGTAAATCATGAATTGTAATATAATCTAAAATTTTACTAATTTCATAACACTTTTGATATAAAGGACTTTCTTTAAAATTGTTCTTATTAAAATATTCAAATATTACTTCATCTTTTTCTTCTAATAAAAAACTCCTCATAATACTTACAAATAAGTATTTGAATTCCGTATCAAGTTGATTGTTCTTTATTTTTAATAATAAGCGAATTAAATTGTTAATGACATGAATATCATCTTCTTCATTCATCTTTTCATCTTTTAATAAGGTAATAGGAATTTTAAAATAATTAAATATTTTCTTATATAAGTCAAATGTTGTAGCTCGATCCATGATAATCGCAAAATCATCATATCTTACGTTTCTTAATTCTTTACTATCCTTGTCAAATACTTGATAATTATTTTGATACTTTTGACAAATATCTTTAGCGATTATGAAAGCTTCTATTTCTTCTTTCGTAAATCCTAAACTTTTATCATAATTATACTGATATACTTCTAAATCATTACTATGAGCAACATTTTCTTTTAAATAAGCAGTATTTCCAAATATCATTTGATGACTTTTTAAATAATCTGCCCCTCCAATTGCATCATTCATTACTAAGTTAAAAATTAGATTAATATTATCAATTACTTCTTTTCTTGAACGAAAATTTTTATTTAAGTCAATTTTTAAATCTGTATTACTAGTAGCGTAAGTATCATATTTATCTTTAAAAATGTAGGGATTCGCATTTCGAAAACGATAAATAGATTGCTTAATATCTCCGACCATATAAACATTATGATTAGATATCATCCCAATAAATTCTTCTTGTAAATCATTAGTGTCTTGATATTCATCAATCATAATTTCTTTAAAACTTCTTTTTAACTCTTCTCTTACTTCTAGATTTTCTTTTAATACTTTGATTGCTAATAT
>CAYOCA010000015.1:0-5818 GCA_964402345.1 uncultured Muribaculaceae bacterium
GTTGTGGGTTCAAATCCTACCTTGCCTACCAAATTGATATTAAAAGAGTTAATTATAGAAAGAGGTAATAATATGAGTGATGCAGTTGTAATAACATTTATGATATGTTTGACGATACTCTTGCTTAGTATTATAGGTACTATAAACAAAAATTAATAATAAATGAGTGGGTTAGTGTAATGGTAACATATCGATTTCAGTAGTCGAAGAAAAAAGTTCGATTCTTTTACCCACAACCAAAAATAGAAAGAAGGAGATGATATTAATGATTGAAGTTGAAGTACTAATAGATAATTTTAAAGACAATGAAAATTATAATAAAAAGATTATGATTAAAAGAAATGGCAAAGAAATAGAGATACAGTCCAAATTATTACAAAAAGGTGATATTTACAAAATATCAAAAGAAAGAGTAGATTATCTATCACAAAAAGGCATAGTACAGATATATAAAGAACCTAAAGTTAAAAAAGAACAAAGTGATTAGTTATGGCGAAAATTGATTATTGGCTAACAGAAGAAGGACTAACTTTAATGGGTGGTTGGGCTAAAGATGGATTAACCGATGAAGAAATATCAAAAAGAATTGGTATTTCTAGGTCAACTCTGAATTCATGGAAAAAGAAAAAACAGGACATTTCGGACACCCTAAAAAAAGGGAAAGAAATTGTTGATTATGAAGTTGAAAATTCATTACTAAATAGAGCATTACACGGCGATACAACGGCAATGATATTTTGGTTAAAAAATCGAAAACCAGATAAATGGAGAGAAAAACCAGAAGATACACCATCAATTGATAATAAAGTTACAATAGTTAATGATTTGCCAAAGTGGGGTAATGATGATAGTTAAGTTAAGTGATTTAATAATCCCTAAATTACAACCAATATTTAATGATAATACATATACTCATATTGTTATCACTTCTGGAAGAGCAGGAACTAAATCAAGTTTTGGGGCAATATTGGAAATATATTCAACAATCGAAAATAATGATTGCTCTGTTGTTGTTCTAAGAAAATTCCATAACAAATTAAAAAAGACTGTTTATAAAGAGTGTTTGAGAGCAATAAATAGATTAAAAATTGATAAAAGGGATTTTAAGATTACTGTAAGTCCAATGGAAATAAAATACAAAGAAAACGAAAATACAGTGTACTTTACCGGTAATGATTCAATCGATGACACAAAAGGCATGATTGATGAAAACAAACCTATCAAATTAGTTGTATTAGATGAACTTACCGAATTTTTTGATAAAGGTGACGGAGAAGAAGAAATAGCTAATATAGAAGCAACATTTGTTCGTGGAAATGACAATAATTTTAGAATATTTTATTTTTTTAATCCTCCTAGAAATTCAAAAGACCCAATAATGCAATGGTTAGATAAAATGAAGCAAAGACCAGATTGTTTACATATACATATTGATTATCGAGATGTCCCAGAAAGTTGGTTAGGAAAAAAATTAATTGAAAGTGCTAAGATGATGGAACAATATGATGAAAAGATGTATAAATGGGTTTGGTTAGGACTTTGTACTGGTATAGATGAAGTTATCTATTATATGTTTGATGAAAGCAAGCATATAAGAGAAGTAACAGAAGAAATTTTAAAAGGTATTTTTTGGTTGTTTGTTGGCGTTGATTATGGGCAACTGAATGCTACTACTTATCAATGCTTTGGATTAGATTTTATCAATAAATGTGTTCAAGGAATAGATGAGTATTATTATAGTGGTAGAGAAAGTGGAAAACAAAAAAGTCCATCAGACTATGCTAAAGATTTTAAAAAATTCAAAGATAGTATAGAAAAAGAAACAAGCAAACGAATAAAGTTTGTTTTTATTGATCCTTCTGCTAAAGGATTGGCTGAAGAGATAAAAAGAATATGCCCTGATGTTGCCATATTAGATGCTAATAATACAGTATTACTCGGAATAAACAGAGTACAAAAAATGTACTCATTTTGTCGTTTATTTTTAAGTCCTAAGCAAAAACATTTAATTGGAGAAAAATATCAATACAAATGGAATGAAGATTTGCTAGATAAAGGGAAAGAAGAGCCAGTCAAGGAAAATGACCACTGTTGCGATGCTGAAAGATATGCAATTATGGGAGTTTGGAAATATATAAGACAATTGCTACCATTTATAGATGCAGAAGAGAAGAAATGAGGTGATTGTAGTGTTTAAAAAAATAATAAGTTCATTAAAAGGTTGGTGGAAAAATATGTTTGATTACAATAAAATATTAACTGATTTTGGAATAGATACTGAAACATCTAAAGAAATGTTAGATGCTATTCAAAATTGGAGTAGGATATTTAATGGAAATGAGTCTTGGATAGATAAAAATACTATTTCACTTCATGTTGCGAAAACAATGTGTGAAAAAGTGGCAAAAGCAGTTACTATTGAATTTAAAAGTGAATGCGATGATGAATATATTGACAAAGTATATCAGAGATTCTTACGAAATAAGAGGAAAATAACAGAGTATGCAATTGGTAAAAGTTGTATATTTTTTAAACCGTCATATAGTAATGGAAACATTAAAATCACAACAATTCAAGCAGATAAATTTATACCTATAAAATTTGATGATAGTGGTGATTTGTTAGCAGTCATATTTATAGACCAAATAGTAAATGGTAATGACATATATACAAGGTTAGAGTATAACGAATTAAAAGGTAATATATTAGAAATAAAAAACATAGCATATAAAGGCAAAAAGAATGGTGTTATTTTATCAAATAAGATAGATATACACAGTGTTGAAAAATGGGAAGATATTGAAGAAACATCTGCAATTGAGGGAGTTGATAGATTAATAGGTGGATTCTTCACTATGAACAATACAAATGATGTTGATAATAATAGTCCACTTGGAGTAGCACTTTTTCATAATGCTATTGATACATTAAAAGAAGTTGATAAACAGTTTTCTAGAACTCTTTGGGAATATGAAGGTTCTGAACTAGCAATTGATATTGATGAAACAATGCTTGAACTCAATGAGAAAACAGGTAAATTTGAAGCACCAAAAGGCAAAGAACGATTATTTCGCAAATTTAAGTCTGATGGTGATACTAATAAATACGATATTTTCAGTCCAGAAATAAGAGACACTTCTCTATTCAATGGATTAAATGAATTGTTGAGGCAAGTAGAATTACAATGTGGACTAGCAATAGGAACATTATGTAAGCCAGAATTAATTGAAAAAACGGCAACAGAAATAAAGTCAGGAAAGCAAGATTACTATGTTACAGTAAGCGATATTCAAACATCACTTCAGCAAGCATTTGAAGATTTAATTTATGGTATTTATGTATTATGTAAATTGTACAATATTCCGGTAAGTAATAACTATAATGTTTCGTTTGACTGGGATGATAGTATTCTTGTTGATAAAGAAGCACTACAAAAACAGTCATTAACAGAAAGAAATGCTGAAATTATAGATGATATTCAATACATAATGGAAACAAGAGATTATTCAGAAGAAGAGGCTATTGCCTTTTATGAGAACATGCAAAAGAGAAAAGAAAACTATCAGCCAAAAGAAGAAGAACCACCTGAGGAAGAATAATGAACGATGCTAAATTAGAACAATTAATCAAACCTTTAATAAAAATTTTTGATAGTATTGAATTAGAACTTATAAAAGATATTGCAATTAGATTGAATACTTATAGTGGTGTTAAAGGCACTTTAAAGTGGTATTTAGATAAACTTCAAGAAATGGGAGGATTTACGAAAGACAATTTAGCATTGATAGCAGAATATGCTGGTAAGTCCCAAAAAGAAGTAAGAAAGATATTAAAATATGCTGGTTATAATATGACTGGTTTTGATAGATATAAAGAATACTATGAAGATAATCTATTGAAAATAAACCCATCATCAATATATGAAAGTGTCGCTATAAAAAATATAATAAATAATGCAGTTAAAGAAACTAATTCATTAATGGAAACTATTCAAACAAAAGCCCTAGAGAGTGCAAAAAATAGTTATATGAAGATATTAACTGATTCTTATATCAAAGTATCAAGTGGTGTTTATTCTTACGATACAGCAATTAGAATGGACTTAAAGGAACTTGCTAAAGAGGGTTTTACTGGTGCTACTTATAAAGGCGGTAAAAAACTTTCTTTGGAGGCAACAGTTAGAAGAGATATATTAACTAAAACTAGACAATTAGCAGGTAGTATTGAACTAGAGAATGCTAAAGAATTAGGAACTAACTTAGTTTATGTTACTCAACACTTAGGAGCGAGAATAAGAACTAAATATACAAAAGAAGACTACGAAGTACATGCGGATTGGCAAGGTAAAGTATATATGTTAGAGGGTTCTAGTGATAAATATGATAACTTTTATGAAAAGACTGGTTATGGTGAGTTACTTGGATTAAAGGGTGTTAATTGTAGACATCATTTTTATCCAACATTTGAATGGGAAAAGCACCCCGAAAGATTAGATCCAAAAGAAAATGAAAAAGAGTACTTAAAACAACAAGAACAAAGAAAGCAAGAAAGAAAGATGAGATCATTAAAAAGAGAAAAAGAGATAGCAAAACAACTACGTGATAAAGATGAATTAAAAAAGATTAATTCTAAAATGAAAACATTTAATGCTGAATATGATAAGTGGTTAGAAGAAAATAACCTTCAAAGAGATTATAGTAGGGAATATATTGAAAAAGATTTAGTTAAAAACTCATTAGAAGATAGTAAAACCCATTATAATGATGTAACTCAGGAATGGTTAGACAATGCCACACCTAATAGTCATATAGTCCAAGATAAAGATTATTTTGAGTCCATTGATGGTAATAAATATTTTGTAGATGGTAAAAATGTAGTTTTGGATTATAGTAATAAAGAAAAAGAAGTAGCAGAATGGTTAGAAAATACTTTTGGTGGAGAAATATATATGCTTCCAAAAATAAATAAACCTGATGGGATTATGACTGCTGATTACTTATATAAAAATGAGCTTTGGGATTTAAAAGAAATTAATGGAGTTGGTAAAAATATATTATTTCATGCAATAGAAAAGCATGAAAAACAGGCACATAATTTTATCTTTGATGCAACAAATTCAAAACTTACAAATGTTGAAATATTGCAAAGATTAGATAAGTTATATTCTATTAAAAAAGTTAACTGGTTAGAACAAATTATAGTTAAAAGAAAGAATGAAATAATCATAATTACACAAAAAAGCAGCCCCTCCGATTAACGGTGGGACCGCTTTCATTACATATAATATACACTATTTTTGAAAATATGTCAAATTTAGTGCGTTTTTTTGTGTGTTTTTTCGGAGCATAGTTCAGTTTGGTAGAACGCTAGTTTTGGGAACTAGAGGTCACAGGTTCGAGTCCTGTTGCTCCGACCATCTTGTTTATAGGTAGTGTACTGATAAATGTGTAGTCAGGGATACGAGGGCTGGCACTATATCAGTACAGTGCTTATAAATGCACTAAGTCGAATAGAAATATTTGGCTTTTTATTTGGTCTATCTATCAAGACTTGAAAAAGGTGGATATATCTAAAAATCTTTAGGAGGACTAAACCTCTGTAAAAAAGTGGAAGGAGAATAATAGATGAAAGAATTTTTAGAAGGTTTGGAAATTGGAGAAGGAAAAGTTAAATTAAGTGCCGAAGAAATAAAGAGCATATTAACTGAACATGGTAAATCAATAACTACTGAAACAGATAAGGTTAAGAAAACTTTGAATGATAGTATTACTGATTATCAAAACCAATTAAAGACCGCAAATGATACTATCAAATCTTA
>CAYOCA010000015.1:5918-12375 GCA_964402345.1 uncultured Muribaculaceae bacterium
GGTTCTTTTTTAAGTGATGTAGCAAATCCCAAATTCACAACACCACCAAAAGCACCAACAAACACTCAAACTCACGATGAAATTAGAAAAATTATGGGTTTGAAAAATGAAGAGAAATAGAGAAAGGAAGAATGAAAAATGAATAATGTAGAATTATCAACAGTCTATTTGCCTTTATTAGATGAGGTATATAAAGAGGCTGTAAAAACATCTGTATTAGATGGTGATGAGGCAACGGTAAAGAAAGGTCAAAATGGTGAAATCAAAGTTGCTAAATTAGATATGGACGGACTTGGAGATTTTGATAGAAATTCTGGTTATACAGAAGGTGCTGTATCTTTAAAATGGGAAACTATCAAATATGATAAAGAACGTTCACAAAAATTAAAAGTTGATAGATTAGATAATGAGGAAAGTTTAGGAATTATGGTTGCTAAATTATCAAGTGAATTTTTAAGGACAAAAGTAGCACCAGAAACAGATGCTGCAAGAATTGCTAAAATTGCTGGAGTAGAAGGGATTTCTAAAATAGAAGAAACTATTACTACTGGTGATGAAATGTATAAGGCATTAAGAGCGGGAACTAATAAAATGGACGAAGATGAGGTATCACAAGAAACTAGGATTTTATTTGTTACACCAACAGGAAAGGCTTTAATTGATGATTTAGAGACTTATAAATCAAAATCAGTAATGTCTAGATTTAGTCAAGTTATCGAAGTACCACAATCAAGAATGTATACAGCAGTAACATTGAATGATGGTGCTGAAAATTATGGTTATAAAAAGGCTGATGGTGCCTCAGATATTAACTTTATGATTGTTGAGAAATCAGCAGCAGTAACTGCTATGGAGCAATTCATTAAATATTTTAGTCCAGATGAAGATCAAAACTCTGATTCACATATATTCCCATATAGAAACTACAATTTATATGGTCACGTATATGAAAACAAATTAGCAGGTGTTTATGTTTCTTACAAACCTGCTGCTTAGAAGGAGGAAAATTATAAATGAAAAAGGAAACAATTATAGGATTTATTCCAAAAAAGACTAAGTCTAAGGAAGAACAAAAGACTAAGTCTGAAAATAATAATAATAATGAATAGGAGATGATAAGGTATGCTAAAATTAATAGATTATTCCTACTACACTAGTTATTATGGAGATTCTAGCATACCTGAATCTTCATTTTATAAATATTCTATGAATGCTAGTAGTAGAATACATCTTTATACTTCTAATAGAATTAAAGATGAAAATTTTATTACTGATGATATAAGAAATGCTACATGTGAAATTGCTAATTTATTATTTTCTCAAGATGAATTAATTGCAAAAATAAACGATGATACACGAGCAAAATCTAGTGAAACAGTTGGTCCTCATTCTGTTAGTTATGAAAATAAATCTAGTTTACAATCTCAAAGAATTTTAACCAGTAAAGAATTAGAGCAAGAGTGTTATTCAATTGCACTTAGATTTTTAGCACACACTGGGCTAATGTATAGAGGGTGATAATATGTTTCCACATACAGTTACAGTTATTAATATAGTTGATAAAGTTTTCTATAGTCAAATTGTTAGTGATGTATTTTATTTAGAAGATAAAATTATTTCTCAAGATGGATTAGGAGAAAAATATCAGAATGTACATAGATGTATATTCTCAAATACTGCTTTATCTAAATATGTTCTTAAAACTGATTTTGAACCCAATACAGGCACTTTTACCTTAAAGACGAATGATATTATTGTTAAAGGAGAAACAACGGCTACAACCATAGAAGAACTTGAAAAAAATGGTTGCTCTTATTTTCTTATTAAATCAATTGCTGACCATTCTGACTATGGTAGTGAAGAATTAAGAAATATTGAGGTTACGGATTAATGGAAATAAAAGCACGTTTAATAATACCTGACACTAAAACTTTAATGAAACAAGTTGGTCTTGATGAGGGTGGTAGAGTACAGAAATATATTGATAATTTTGTTAAAGAAGAGTCAAGAGACTATATTCCAAAAAAAACTAGAACATTAGCAGATAGTAGTAGTATTGCTACTAAAAATGGTAGTGGTTTAGTAATTTGGAATACACCTTATGCCAATTATATGTATGAGGGAAAACTAATGGTAGACCCAATTACTTTAAAAGGTGCTTTCTTTAATCCTAATTATGGTTATTGGAGTAGACCAAAGACCGAAAAGATATTAGATCCGTCTGGTAGAAAATTAAATTATTCTAATGGTGGCGATCATTGGTTTGATAAAATGATAGATGATAAAATGGACGATTTAGTAAAAGGTATACAAAATATAGTAGGAGGTAAATAATGAATAAAGCAATAATTGATTGTGTGAAAGATTGGTTAAATACTTGTGATTATTTAAAAGATTATGAAATAAGAACAGACTATTTAATGCCAGATTCAAATAATAAACAATCTTTTTCACTAGAGCAAGAGCAAACGACTAATAGTCTTGTAAAAGGGAACGTTTTGGGGACAAAACTAAAAGGTTCTTTAAATTTTACTTTGGCTAGTAGAAGAATATTTAATATAGTAGAAGATAGTACAAATAATGATAATCTACTTTTACTACAACAAATTGAAAATTGGATAGTAAAACAGAATTTAACTCAAAATTATCCAGAATTAAACGAAAATGAAGAAGTAACAGAAATTAGTATTACTTCTAGTCCATTTTTATTTGGATTTGATAAATCTATGACACAGTCTAGGTATCAAATGCAATTTAATGTTAAGTACGAAAGGAGAGTATGAAAATGGCTTTAAGTTTATTTGAGGGAAATGGAAAATTTAATCGTGAAGATCACGTTACAATGTTTAATGCAAATATCACTGCATGTGATGAAAATGGTATTGTATATGGTGAAACACCTGAATGGGTACCATTTGGTGAAGATAATGATGAAATAACAAGAGAATTAAACAACGAGGTAGACGCCAAAAAGAATGTTTTAGGTACAACTAATATCGACCATTCTACTGGACCACAGACGACTGAAATCGACCCTGTTGCAATTCGTGCGAATGATGTTTTATCAAAAATTCTATATTTAATGTATAAATATGGCTTAGTAGGAGATAAAGCAACATTACAATGTATGGAAGTAACACTTGCTGATAAACAATCAGATGGTGTCTATGGTGCATTTACTGAAAGTGCAGTAGTTGATTTAAAATCTTGGGGTGGAGACACTACGAAGTTAAATAGTCCTGTAACTTTAAACTGGAAAGGTGATAAAGTTCATGGTACATTTAGTACAACAACAAAATCATTTACAGAAACAACAAGTGCATAACGATAAGGGGTTGAAATATACCCCTTTATTTTTTTAAGGAGGAAATTTATGGCAATTAAAGTAAAAAATAGTTTTATAGAAGAGAATATTGAAGATGAAAATGGCAAAGTAATAGGAAAATTAAGATTTAATCCAAAAGATTCAAATATTATTGAGGGTTTTGGAAAAATAATGAAATTAATTAAAGATTTTGAAAAAAAGAATAAGCAATATGGAAATTTAGAAAAAATTGATAAAGAAAAAATATCTAATATAGAAGATGTTGAAAGTATAAGTGAAGATTTAGAAAAAATAGTTAACAAGATAGATTTAGAAACAAATATTATAAATGAAATTTTTTCAATTTTATATAGCCTGTTTGGAAAAGATACAATAGATTTATTTAATGGTGGTGCAAAAGATTTAGATAGCATTATACCACTTTTGGAATATGTAATGTCAACTATAGAAGAACAAGACAAAAAGATAAATAAATATTTAAAAAATAATAAAGATGAAGATGTAATGGAATGAACATTTTAACAAACTCATTACCCACCAAAATAAAAATAAAAGATGAAATTTTTGAAATCAATTATGATTATAAAACGATTATAAATATTTTAAATGCTTTTGAAGATAATGAATTAACTAAAGAAGAGAAACTATATATATTATTAAAAAATTTATATAAAGAGGACATACCTAGTGATTATATAGAAGAAGCAATACTAAAAGGAATTAAATTTATTGATTGTGGAAACGCAGAACATAAACAAGTCAGTAAAAAGAGAATATATTCATTTACACAAGACGCTAATTATATTTTTAGTGGGATTAATTTTACACATCACATTGATATCGAAAAAGAACATCAGATGCATTGGTGGAAATTCATGTCTTTATTTATGGATATGTCACCCGATTGTACGTTTGGAGAATTAGTTTATTATCGTACAAGAAAAGCAGAAGGAACTCTTACAAAAGATGAAAAGAAACAATATCAAAAAATAAAAGATATTGTTGAGTTAAAAGATAATATTGTAAAAATAAATAACGAAGCTAGAAAAAAATTCTTTGAAGAATTTCATAAAATATAGGAGGTGATTTACTGCCTACAACTAAAGGTGCAATTGTAATTGATACCAAATTAAATTATAATGACATAGTTAAGCAATTTGAAAATTTATCACAAACCACGAAAAATCAAATTAATCAATTAAATAGAATGAGTGATAAGTATAAAAGTCAACAAATTGCTATTGAAAAAGCAAAATTAAAGCAACAAGAACTAGAAAAAGAGACAAAGAGTTATCAGAATGAATTAACTTCTGCAAATAAAAATTTGAGTGATATTTCTAAAAAATATGATAGCATTAGGAGCCAATTATCTAATAAAGAAGAATTACTAAAAACCGCTACTACTAAAAAAGAAATAAATTCTATAAGCAATGATATTTCTATTTTAGAATCAAAATTAAAAGATGTTGATGCAGATTGGGAAAGCCAAAGTAAAATAATTGATGAGATAAAAGGAAAAATTGCAACATCACAACAAAAAGAATTGATAGGCACGATGGAAATAGATAACTTAACATCTAAAGCAGAACAAATTAAAGATGAATATTCTCAAACCGCTGAATCAGTTCAAGAATCAATAAGTAAAGCCGGGGAAGAAAGCACAAAATTTTATTCATTTAATGATGTTATTAAACGTGTTGGAAGTGGACTTAAAGGCGTGGCTACTTTAACAGGTAAATTTGCAACTGGTCTTGCTAAAATTGGACTTAAAGCGACGCAAGTAGGTGCAAAATTAGTATCTATTCCTTTCAAGGCAATTGGAAAAGGAATAAAAAGTGTAGTTAGTGGTATTGGTAATTTTATAAAAAGACTTTCCAAATTAGCAGTTGCTGCTTTTGTTTTTAATGTTGTTCGCAGAGGATTATCTTCATTAAGAAGTACATTTACATCTTTATTAAGTTCAAACGACCAAATGAGTGCAAGTTTAGCACAGATTAAAAGTAACTTAATGACTGCCTTTGCTCCAATATATAATTATGTACTTCCTGCATTGCAAAGTTTAATGAGTGTATTGACTGAGGTTACAGCAACTATTGCTCAATTTGTATCGAGTCTATTTGGTATGAGTCTTGATGATGCCGCAAAACAAGCAGAACAACTTTCTAACTCTTTAGAAGATACTAGTGAGAGTGGGGAAGAGGCGAGTGGATCACTTGCTAGTTTTGACCATTTAGAAGTATTAAGTTCATCTAATTCAAGCGGATCAAGTTCTTCTTCTGATTATAACTATAGTGGTCTAGATACAACAAATAGTAAATTATCAGAAACATTAAACAAAATTAAAGAATTAATTTCAAATGGTGATTGGCAAAGTATTGGTGAAATGCTATCATCTGCTATAATAAGTGGTTTACAAAAAGTGACTTCATTTATTCAAACTATTCCATGGTCAGATATTGGAAAGGGAATAAGTGATTTTTTAGTTGGAATTGATTTTAGTGGCATATTGGTTTCTTTAGTGGATGTTTTTGGACAAGCGATTTTAGGATTGCAAGATTTAATATTAGCGATAGACTGGCCAACAATTTTAGCAAATTTAAGTACTGGAATAAAAGATGCTTTTAATCAAGTGGCTTTTTATATTGGTCAAATTAGGTGGAGTGATATAGGACAAAAATTAAGTGATACATTCAATGCTATTGATTGGGCTGGATTAGGAACTTCTATTCTAAATATGATATGGAATGCTTTAAGTGGTTTAGTTGATTTAGTTCTTTCTATAGATTGGGGAGAAGTGGCATCGACTATATCTGATGCCGTAAAAACCTGGATAGAAGATATAATAAAAAAGTTCAAAGAGACAGATTGGGTACAATTAGGAAAAAATATAGGAGATGCTATTATGGATTTCTTATTAAATATAGATTGGCTTGGTCTTGCTGAGGACTTGTTAGAAGGATTAGCGACAGGATTATGGGCATTCATCGGCTTAATAGTGGGATTTTTTGAAGGACTTTGGGAAAGTATATTGGAATTTTTTGGAGTTCACTCTCCATCAACAGTGTTTGCTGATTTAGGAAAAAATTTAATTCAAGGACTGGTTAATGGAATAAAATCAATAATTAATTCAGT
>CAYOCA010000015.1:12475-14439 GCA_964402345.1 uncultured Muribaculaceae bacterium
CCAGCAAGTTTAATGGCTGATATATTTGACGAAAGATTAGAAAGTTTCTTTAATAGATTTGCTAATTTAAAAAGTGAAGAAAAAGAAATAGTATTTAGAAATTTAACTTTAATTGCTCAATTTGGCACTAATACTTTCCAAAAATTAGTTATAGATAGCGTTAGAATGGAAGAAAAAGACATTGGGAAACCATTGTTATTGAATTAGGTGATAGTTATGGATAAAATAAAAATTATTAATATAAATAATCCAAATGATTCTTTTGAAATTCCATGGGATTGGTTACCCGAAGGAGTTCAAGGACCTACTTTAAATGATTTAGAGAGTACAGCAGAAAGAGGAAAGAAAACTGGAGCATTAACTAGGGTCAGGTGTGCTGAAATACCCGCCGCAACCTTAGACATTGATAAATGTTTAACTCAAGGAACTCTATTTCCTCTTTTTCGTTTGTTAAGAGCAACGGCAATTTATATTTACTATTTTGAAAAATATGAAAACACTTTTGTTACAAAGAAGTTCTATGCTCAAAAACCTAACCCATCAGTAAAGAAAATACCTAGTGATAATAATACTGATAATATATTGTATGACAAATTTACAATAGAATTTTCAGGTTATGAGGATATAAACGCATGACTTATCTAGAATATAATGAAAATGCTATTCAATCTTATGAATATGAAAAAACCGCAGTAAGTAATAAAAGTTTGTTAGGGTCATGTGAGTTAGGAAAATTAGAACTTCAATTATTAAATGATAGTAATGAATATAGCTCTTTCAAAGGGCAATGGATTAAAATAATACATGGCTCTTTTTATATTTATAATGTAGAGCCAGTTCAAGAAAAAGTAAATATAAAGTTATCTTGTTATGATATTAGATATTTATTAGATACAAGTTATGACAGTTCATTATATAGTTTTCCATGTAAATTAAAAGAATGGAGAAATGCTATATTAACAAATTGTGGATTAAACTATGATGATAGTGATTTCCCTAATAGTGACTTAATACTAAATAATGAACCTTATGTTCCAGATGGAGCAAGTAATCGAACAGTAATATCAATGATAGCCCAAGCAGGAGCGTCTTGGGTTGATGTCATTGATGATGTTATTTATTTTAAGTGGTTTAATAGTGATAATGTACATATTGCAAAAGATTGGAGTGCTTTAACAACAGAAAGTGTTCCAACTAATAAAGTAAATGTAGTAGTGTTAGGTAGGGGTGACACTGAGGAAAATGTATATTATCCTGAAACATTACCAGATAATCCAGTTGAATTAAGAATTGATAATAACTATATTTTAGATCCACAGGATACTAGTTCTAGTGAAGATTTAAGATATACAACAATAATACCTATTTATAATCAAGTACTTAATTTATCTTATATTATTTTTGAAATGACTTCACAACATATAGACAATAAACTTAATATAAAAATAGGAGATAAAATTCAATATATAGATATATGGGATAACCAATTAGAAAGTTACATTACTAAAATTAAATATAAATATTTAGGTGGTGATTTAACTGATAGTGATAATTGGGAAGTTACAATTGCAGCGGAAGAAATGGAAGAAACATCAACAGAATTTTCTTATGCTTCCAGTGTAGAGAATGACATTTTAAATGTTACACGAAAGGCAGACAAGAATGCCGGAGAAATTGAAGATTTAATAACTCAAACATCAACATTTAGTGATAAACTAACCCAAGTAGAACAAACGGTTGATAGTATTTCTCAAACTGTATCAGATATGGAAAATTTTGAAAGAGAAGTAAATGGAACTAATTATCTTTATTTAGAAAATGCTCAAGAAGGTAATTTATTATATTTAGAAATTGCAGGAGAGTTAAATTTAATATACCCAAGTGATGATTTATACCCAAGTGATGACTTATATCCATTAGATAGTTATTTAATTATAGATAAAACATTAGAAAGGTCAGAAGAG
>CAYOCA010000016.1:0-11661 GCA_964402345.1 uncultured Muribaculaceae bacterium
AGTCAAATAAAAGAAATATTAAATATGCCCGAATGGGATAATAAAAGATTTCAAGATTTGTTAACTCCAAATGTCTGGTTGAAAAATGCCAGTCAAATAAAAGAAATATTAGACATGCCCGAATGGAATGATAAAAGATTTCAAGATTTGTTAACCCCTACAGTCTGGAAAAAAGATGCCAGTAAAATAAGGAAAAATATTATGATTTGTATGAATAATGGCTTAGAAGAATATGTCAATAATCCTTCTTTAATTTTAAGACTTACAGCGAATGAACTACAATCTAAGATTAATTATTTAAAATTTTATGATATTCCTTTATATAATGAACGAGGTAAAATTTGTAATATATTTGGAATGAGTAATAAAAATATGCAAATGGAATACGGAATTTCTAAAAAAGAATTAGTGAATAATTATTTGAATATTGAGGTGAAGAAATATGCTTTTTGATAAATATTTAGATGATTTTTATTTGGAAGAATTATTTCAAAATTATGATATAAATTATTTAAAAAATATAGATAAAAATAATTTTGATAAAGTCTATCAGCTTTTAAAAAAATATCATTTTGATTATATAGAAGATATCATTTTAGGTTATTTAGATATTTTTACCATGGATTGTGATGTTATAGAAAAGAGAATATTATCCTTAAAAAAAATACTAGGAAGTAATTATGTTGATAAAATAGGAGAAAATATGTTTTATTTAGAGTATATTGCTAATGAAAGGAGTTTTTAAGAATGTTAATTACATCAGTTCATAATGATCATATTAAAGAACTTGTCAAGTTAAAAGAAAAGAAATATCGCGATGAAAGTAAAACTTTTTTAGTTGAAACAAAACATTTAGTTATAGAGGCTTATAAAGCAGGACTCATTCAAGAATTAATTTTAGAACAAAACGAAATTTTTCCTTTAGATGTTCCTACTTTATATGTATCAAAAGAAGTACTAAAAAAAATATCCTCAATGGAGAGTCCTTCTAAAGTTATGGCAGTAGTAAAGCAAAAAGAAGAAATAGAAGAATTAGGAGAAAAAATATTAATTTTAGATCATTTACAAGATCCAGGTAATTTAGGAACAATTATTCGTAGTGCGGTTGCTTTTAATATTGATATGATTATTTTAAGTAAAGATACAGTAGATTTTTATAATCCTAAAGTTGTTCGCGCGAGTCAAGGTATGATGTTTCATATTCCTATTTTGGTAAGAGACTCTAAAGAGTTTATTCAAGAGTTAAAAGAAAAAGATTATAAGATCATTGGAACTAAAGTAACAAACGGAAAAGATGTAAGAGACTCAGCAATTTATTCTCATTTTGCTTTAGTAATTGGTAATGAGGGACAAGGTATCAGTCAAAGTATTGATGAGTTATGTGATGAATATTTATATATTAAAATGAGTGAAACTTGTGAAAGTTTGAATGCTAGTGTAGCAGCTTCTATTTTATTGTATGAAATTAATAATAAGTAATTGAAGGATGCTTATTAGAAAGGAAGGTAACACATATGAAAGAACTTTATTTAGGTAAAATTGTCAATACGCATGGAATAAAAGGAGAAGTAAGACTATTATCTAATTTTAAATATAAAGAAAAAGTATTTGTAAAAGGCTTTCCTATCTATATTGGAATGGATAAACAAAAAGAAATTATTTCTAGTTATCGTCCACATAAACAGTTTGATATGATTACTATGGATGGTTACACCAATATTAATGAAGTCTTAAAATATAAAGGAAAAAAAGTCTTTATAAACAAAGATGATTTAAAATTAACTAGTGATGAGTATTTAGATGAAGATTTAATTGGTTTAAATGTAATTGTGAATGACAAAATAGTTGGTAAAGTACTTAGAATTGAAAGAGATAAACAAGTAAAAATAGTTGTAAACAAGAATGATAATTTTTATTTAGTTCCTTATGTTTATGATATAATAGAGGAAGTTAATTTGAAAAGTGGGTTTTTGAAACTTAAATATATAAAAGGATTATTAGATTAAACAAGAGGTAAGTAAGATGAAAATTGATATTTTAACATTATTTCCTGAAATGTTTACAGGATTTTTGAATGAATCAATCATGAAAAGAGCAAGAGATAAGGGATTAGTAGACATTCAAGTCCATAATATTCGCGATTATTCGCCATTTAAGAATAAACAAGTAGATGATTATTCTTATGGTGGAGGAGCTGGTATGGTTTTAATGTGTGAACCAATATTTTTAGCGATTGAGGATTTAAGAACAAAAGATAGTGAAGTTATCATGCTAACACCTAGTGGTAAGATGTTTACGGAAGAAGCAGCAAAAGAATTTAGCTTAAAAAAACATATTATTTTATTATGTGGTCATTACGAAGGGTTTGATGAAAGAATTAAAACTATTGTTGACTGTACTTTATCTATTGGAAAGTTTGTTCTAACCGGTGGAGAAGTTCCCGCGATGGCGGTGGTTGATGCTGTAACAAGACTAATTCCTGGAGTGATTAATCAGGAAAGTTTGGAGAATGAGACATTCAATGATGAGATGGTCGATTATCCTGTTTATACGAAACCTGCTGTTTTTCGAGGGTTAGCTGTACCTGATGTTTTATTAAGTGGACATCACGCTAATATCAAGGCTTGGCGAGAAGAAGAAAGGGCTAGATTAACAACATTAAGTAAGGAGTGATTAGGATGGAAAACAAGAACTATTATTTACATAAAAATAGTCGTACAGGAGAAATTTTGTATTTAGAATACGATAAAATTAAAGGCTATCCTATTACTCCTAAAACTCATATTGAAGATGCAATTGAAGTAAGTAAAATTGTTTTGGTAAATCCTACTTTAAGTGAAAAGTTAACTCGAAAGAAAGTAGAAATTAAGATTCGCTATTTACTAAAAAAGTTAGAAGAATTTGAAAGTGATGAATCAGGGGGAGAAGAAGGAGACATTCAGGCAACACTTATGGATGCTGAACGCTTAAAATTAAACATTATTAATAATTATATCAAATACTTTGGGAATACTTATGGAAGTTTTTCTATTAAGAAAATACAAACGATTATTAACCAACTTCGAATAAAATTATATAATAAAGTGAATCAAAGGAGAATGTATGAACAGATGAATCAATTATATTATTTAGATGAAGATGTAGAAGAAAGAGGAAGGGGGAGATAATATGTATTATTTTATTGGCATTAAAGGAGCTGGTATGAGTGCTCTTGCGGTTATTTTAAAACAGTTAGGTCATGAAGTAATGGGAAGTGATGTTGAAAAACATTTCTTTACTGAGTCAGAGTTAATTTATAATCATATCACTATATTAAAATATGATGAAAAAAATATTCATGAGCAAATGACTATCATTAAGGGCGCATCTATTAAAGAAGATAATGTCGAGGTAAGAAAAGCTCGGGAGTTAGGATTAGAAATTTTAGAATATAATGAGATGGTTGGAAAGTTATCAGAAAAATTTAAAACTATTTGCGTTGCCGGCTGTCATGGAAAAACGACGACAACGAATTTATTATCCCTAGCTTTTCAAAATCATAAAATTGCTTACCTTATAGGTGATGGAACAGGTAGTGCCAAAGCAGAAGATGTTTATTTTGCACTAGAGTCTTGTGAATATCAAAGACATTTTTTAGCATATCACCCTTATATTGCTATAATTACTAATATTGATTTAGATCATGTCGATTATTTTAAGGATATATATGATGTTGTAGATGCTTATACCAGTTACGCTAATAAAGCTAGCTCGCTAATTGTTGCTTATGGGGAAGATCCTTATACTAGAAAGATGAAGGTTGAAAGACCGATTA
This sequence comes from uncultured Muribaculaceae bacterium, assembly GCA_964402345.1. GTDB lineage: Bacteria > Bacillota_I > Bacilli_A > RF39 > UBA660 > RUG11198. The sequence continues at coordinate 3,815 of CAYOCA010000016.1, forward strand.
AATTCTATGGGTTAGAAGAAAATGATGATGTACAAGCAAAAAATGTCGTGTTTCATCAAACGGGTATTTCTTTTGATATTGATAATTATGGACATTTTGATTTACCTTTATTTGGAAAACATCAATTATTAGATGTTTTAGCGGTACTTACAGTTTGTATAGAAGAAAATCTTCCTTATGAAGAAGTTTATACCAATTTGAAGAAATTTGTTGGTGCCAGAAGAAGATTTACTGAAAAAAAGGTTGGGGAAAATATTATTATTGATGATTATGCTCATCACCCTAATGAAGTAAAAGCTACCATTGAAGCAATTCGTCAGAAATATCCCAATAAAAAGTTAATTATTATTTTTCAACCACATACCTTTACTAGAACAAAAGAGTTCGCGAATGATTTAGTTAAACTTTTTAAAGAAGTAGATGCTAGTTATTTATTAGAAATTCATCCCGCAAGAGAACGTCAAGAAGATTATCCAGATGTAACTTCAGAGATGATTACAAGTCAGTTAGAGAATAGTTATTTAATTGGACTTAATGATGCTGAAAAATTAAGTCAATATGATAATGCAGTCTTTGCTTTTATGAGTCCTAATGATATTAGTAAACTAGAAGAAGATTTAGAAGAATTGTTAAAGAAGAAGTAGATATAATTATACCTATTTTTTTCTTTTTATAATTTATCACTCATAAAAACATTATTATCTTGTCAATTTTATGGATTTTAAATATATATTTCTTTTTATAGAGAAAGTTAACTAATTAGTAAAAATAATGCGTTAAGCGTTTAAAAGTGGTATATTTAAGTTAGGTTATCTAATTTTTTAAAATTAGAGTAATATATAGCCACAAAAGGAGTTTATTATGGAAGTAAAAAATTTAAAATTAAACGAGCAAAAGTTAAGAGATTTACATCTAAGAAAGTTAGCGTTAGGTGAGCTTCAAGGACCACCAACAGGTTATGCTAGTCAAGATAAGCCTTGGTTAAAATATTTTAGCGAGGAGATGATTATGGAAGATATTCCTGAAATGACCTGCTATGAATATCTCTACCAGAATAATCAGAAATATTTAGATCAAGTTACAATAGAATATTTTTCTAATAAAATAACTTACCGCGAATTATTTAAAAAGATAGATGAAACTGCGATGGCATATCAAAAAATTGGAGTAAAAAAAGGAGATATTGTTACCATCTGTTCTATTACTACACCAGAAATTATTTATTCATTTTATGGGTTAAATAAGATTGGAGCAATTGTTAATTTTATCGATGTAAGATATACTGAACAAGCAATAAAAAAACAATTAGAAGAAGTAGATGCAAAATACCTTTTAGCATTAGATATTTGTTACCCTAAAGTAAAATCACTTCTAAATAATTTAGATAAAACTATTTTTTTCTCTGCTACTAATTCTGCATCTAAACCTATAAAAATAGTTAATAATCTGATGACAAAAGTAAAAGGATCACAAATAAAAATAGAAACCAGTGATCAGGTTATGAATTGGAATGAGTTTATAGCCCAGGGAAAAAATGAAGTCTTAAATCCTATTTCGTATGAAAAAGATGACCCAGCAGTTATTATTCATACCGGAGGTACTACTGGTGAACCTAAAGGAGCAGTTTTATCTAATTACAATTTTTTAGCAGCGATCGTTCAAGTAAAAAATTCCAATGCTAATATTAGTAGGGGAGATAGCTTCTTAAACATTATGCCACCTTTCATCGCATATGGAACCGTTTTAGGAATTAATGCTCCACTTACTTTAGGATGGACAAGCAAAATTATTCCTAAATTTGACGCGGATAAATTTGCTGATCTTTTAATAAAACACAAACCAAATGCCGTAATGGGTGTTCCTGCTTATTGGGAAAATGTGATGAAATCAGAAAAAATGAATAATCACGATTTAAGTTATATTAAAGTGATTTTATTAGGTGGAGATTCTATCAAGGCTGAATTTGAAAAAAGATTAGAGAAATTTTTAATTGAAAAAGAAAGTACTGCTGGTGTGGGAAAAGGTTATAGTATGACTGAAGCAAGTGCTTGTGCAACTTTTTCTTCTAAAAAATCAAATAAATTAGATAGTGTCGGAGTTCCACTTACTAAAACGACTTTAGCGGCTTTTACGCCAGACACTACGGAAGAATTACCTATAGGGGAAATCGGAGAAATTTGTTTTAAAACTCCTACTATGATGTTAGGTTATTATAATAATCCAGAAAAAACAAAGGAAGTTATCTGGGAACATGAAGATGGCGAATGGATTCATTCAGCAGATCTTGGTTATATAGATAAAGATGGATTAGTTTTTATTAAAGATAGAATTAAAAGGATGATACCTCGTAGTGGCTTTAAGGTATTTCCATCTGAGATAGAAAGTTTATTTATGAGTTATCCTGGGGTAGAAAACTGTGCCGTAGTAGGAATACCTGATCCAGTTGATGTCAATGCTCCTAAAGCGCATATTGTTCTAAAAAAGGAATTTCTTGGTTATGAAGAAATAGTAAAAGATGATTTGATTCGTCTATTTCATTCAAGTGAGTTACCACCTTATTTTGAACCGGTAGATTTTAAATTTAGAGATAGTCTACCCTTAACTAATATAGGAAAAGTAGATTTTGTTGCCTTACAAAATGAAGAGAAAGAATTAACTGGAAAGAAATTAGAAAAAAGAATGTAGATTATTGATTCTTTTTTCTTTTTTTGTGTTATACTGATAATAAATAATAGGAGTGTGAAGTTAAGTGGAGATTAATTATTATATTTTTTTTACGATAGCTGGACTTATAAATTTAATTTTGATTATGGGTATTTACTTTTCTAAAGAAAGATTCAAATCTCATGAAAATAGTATTTATATATATATGATGGGTTGTACTTTTATAGGAATTATAATCGAGTTATCAATGGTATTTGCGGTACCTATTATTAATAAAATTCCTTTTTTAGACATGATTGTTTCAAAAGCATTTTTAGTTGTAACAGAATTATTTATTTTTTTGTTGTGTGACTATACAATTATTGTTACAGACAATTTAGTTTTAAAGAAAGAGAAAAAGAATCACTTGATAAGTTTAATTACTATATTTGTTATTGGGGTATTATTTACATTATTACTTCCTATCGATTATGTAGCAAATACTACAGGTGATTCATGGCTTTATACCTATGGACCTAGTACAAAGATGGTTTTTGTAGTAGGAATGACTTTTATTTTCATTAGTTTATTTTATATGATCTATAATAAAATCAATTGGAAAAACAAGAAGTATTATCCAATATACACATATGTTCTTATGAGTATTTTTGTAAGTTTTCTTCAACAAATTAATCCAATGGTAATTGTGATTAGTTTTACTGAATGTTTAATCATTTCTTTGATGTATTTTACGATAGAAAATCCCGACATGAAATTAATTCATGAATTAAATCTCGCTAAAGATAATGCAGAACAAGCTAATAAAGCTAAAACAGATTTTCTATCAAGTATGTCGCATGAGATTAGAACACCATTAAACGCTATTATTGGTTTTTCTGAATGTATTAAAAATGCTAGTTCTCTAGAAGAAGCGATAAATGATGCTGATGATATTATCATGGCGGGACAAAACTTATTAGAAATTGTCAATGGTATTTTAGATATTAGTAAAATTGAAGCAAATAAAATGGAAATAGTCGAAGTAAATTACAATTTGAAGAATATGTGCTACGATTTAGAGAAATTAATTTTACCAAGAATTCGGGAAAAACCGATTGAGTTAAAAGTAACGATTGCTCCCGATATTCCTGATGTTTTGTATGGTGATATGGGAAAAGTAAAGGAAGTGATTACTAATTTACTGACTAATGCTGCAAAATATACGGATGAAGGGTTAATAGAATTAACACTCTCTTGCATTAATATGAAAAGTAAGTCAAAGTTAGTGATATCTGTAGAAGATACAGGTCGAGGAATTAAACCTGAAAAAATTGATAAGTTATTTACTAAATTTCAAAGATTAGAAGAAGATCGAAATACTACTTTAGAAGGAACAGGATTAGGTCTTGCTATTACCAAAAATTTAGTGGAGATGATGGGTGGAAAAATTGTCGTTCAAAGTAAATACGGAAGTGGCTCTAAATTCACTGTGTATTTATCTCAAAAAATAGTGAAAATGATCGATGATACTCCTTTAGAAAAAGAAATAATGACTGTTGAAAAAGAAGTTACTTTTCCTAATAAAAAAGTATTAATAGTCGATGATAATAAATTAAATTTAAAAGTCGCTATTAAATTATTAAGTTGTTATCAACTTGATTTAGATACTGCAGGAAATGGTATGGAATGTATCGATAAAGTAAAAAAGAAGCAATATGATTTAATCTTATTAGATGATATGATGCCGAAAATGAGTGGAATAGAAACATTAAAAGAATTAAAAAAATTAGAATGTTTTCATACCAAAGTAATTGCTTTAACTGCTAATGCTATTACGGGTATGAAGGAAAAATATTTAGATGAAGGTTTTGATGATTATTTAGCTAAACCTATTGATAAATTAGAGTTAAAAAGAGTATTAAAAACTTATTTAAAAAAGTGAAAGGGTGAATTATGTATGTTAGATAAAATTTTAAAAAAAGAGGAAAGTCAATATCAAAGTTGGTATGATTTGTCTAAAAAGGAAACTTCTCAATTAGAAAAAGAATTTATTAGTAAAGATATGGGAAAAGAAGCAAATGATGCAATGCATATTTGTATTGTTTTAGCAGTTTGCCTTTTGATTATTTGTTCTTTTGTTTTAGGAGTGATGGTATTGTTCCCAGCAAGTAATCCTTATCTTTTTGTCTTGATGCTGTTGCTTGTTGCTTGTTCTATGGTGATTGTAGTGGGAAGTACCATTGAATATCATATAAAGTTTAATTCTTGGTTAAAGGTGAGTAAAAAAATTATTAAGAAGTAGAAGTTTAGTATAGGTTAAGGAGATTTTCTAGTATAAATTGGAATAATCTATGAAAAATGATTGTAAATATTCTTAATTAACTATTATAAAATTTGAAAATAATTTTTTGTTACTATTCAGTAAAGTATTATCTTATTTTTTTTCTGTTGTGTTATAATCAATTAGAGGATGTGTTTATGAAAAAAGAAAAATATTATACTTATAAATTAAATATGATAATACTAAATATCTTAGCTATTCTTTTGTTTATCTTTGTAAGTGGAATTGTTCTATTAATCGAGTATCATGATTCATATTCTATACATTATTCGATGATTACTTTGTTTCTAGTAATGTTTCTATGGCTTGTGATTCATGAAATTTTACATGGAATTGGATTTTCTTTATTTAAAGAAGTGGATAAAAGAAATATTACTTTTGGTGCGGCATTAGAAAAAGGAGTACTTTATTGTATGTGTAAACAAAATATTCATAAAAAAGTAATTTTAGTTTCCTTGGCCTTTCCTGTTACTATCATTGGCGTTTTAACCTTGATAATCGGAATGTGGTTGAACCAATTTGAACTTGTTTTTCTATCTATTTTAAATATTGTCAGTTCTATTGGTGATATAGTGATGATTATCTATTTTTTAAAAGCACCAAATGATATTATTTATTTAGATTTAGATGATTGTACCTCTTTTACGGTAGTAAGTAAAGAACCATTAGAACATATTAAAGTATGGGGAATAAAGTTGGTAGATGAAGGAATCTATGACGCTAAAAAGATGTATTCAAAAGATAGAAGAAGATTGATTATATCAAAATTTTCATATTGGTTATTTTTTATATTTTTAATTTTAGTGATAATAAAAATAATAGGAGGAATTATATGATTTTAGTAGTAATGGCAGCGGGAATGGGAAGTCGTTTTGGAGGATTGAAACAACTTACTCCTGTTGGACCTAATCAAGAATTTTTAATTGATTATTCTATTTATGATGCAATCCTTGCTGGTGTTAAAAAGGTAGTTTTTGTCATTAAGGAAGAACATTTAGAGATGTTTCGCGAGACACTTGGAAAAAGATTAGAGTCAAAAGTAAAAGTCGAGTATGCGTTTCAAAAAATGGATGATGTTCCACTTGAACAATTCAAGAAAATTCAAAGAACAAAACCCTGGGGAACAGGGCAAGCCCTTTTAGCGAGTGCCCCTTATGTAGATGATGTTTTTATGATTATTAATGCTGATGATTTTTACGGAAGAGATGCTTTTCAAGTATTAGGTACTTATTTAAAGGATCTTGATTGGAAAAACACCCAAAAGAAAGAGTATGGTATGGTTAGTTATTTATTAAAAAATACATTAAGTGTAAATGGAACAGTATCGAGAGGAATCTGTGAAGTAAGTGCTGGTTATCTTAAACAAATAACTGAGAAAACTAAACTTGGTTATAAGGAAAATCAAGTGATTTCATATGAAGAAGATAAAGAAGTAATAATAGATGAAAATACTCCTATTTCTGTTAATTTATTTGGATTTACACCAGATATTTTTGAAGATGCGGATAAATATTTTAAAGAGTTTTTAATGAGTAATGTTGATTTAACTACTAAAGAGTTTTATTTACCATCTATTGTTCAAGAATCAATTGATAAAAAAATCGCTAAAATAAAAGTATTAAATACTACTTCTAAATTTAATGGTATGACTTATAGGGATGATTTAGAAGGAGTAAAAGAAGAAATAAAAAATTTAATTAAGAATGGAATTTATCCAGAGAAGTTATGGGAGGATGAGTCAAATGAAGAATAAAAAACCACTTATTATAGCGAGTATCGTGATGATTATGATATTATGTATTGCTTTTACAACTAAGACTTTTCAAAACGATACCTTTTATACTATTAAAGTAGGGGAATCTATCTTAGAAAATGGAATTGATATGAAAGATCACTTTTCTTGGCATGAATTAGATTATACTTACCCACATTGGTTATATGATGTTATTACTTATAAAATTTATGATTTTGGAGGATTAAATGGAATTTATGTCGCGACGATTTTAATGTTTATGATAATTGGAATTACTTTCTATTTTATTAATTTAAAACAGAATAAAAGTTATTTCTTGAGTTTATTATTTAGTATTTTAGCGGTTATTATGTTAGCGAGATTCATTACCATGAGAGCCCAACTTGCTACTTACTTATTGTTTTTAATTGAAATTTATTTCATCGAGAAGTTATTAGAAACAAAAAAGAAAAGATATGGTGTGGGATTATTAATTATTTGTCTTTTAGTCGCAAACTTACATGCTGCTGTTTGGCCATTTTATTTTATTTTAATGTTACCATATTTATTTGAATATGGAGTTGCTATACTTATAGGTAAAATTAAGAATAAGCCAAAGTTAGGTGTTTTTCTAGATAAGTTAGAAGTAAAGAAAGAGAAGAATATTAAATATTTAGGTATTATTTTTCTTGTTAGTTTATTAATTGGTTTATTAACTCCAATTGGTAATACTCCTTATACTTATTTTATTAAGATTTTACAAGGAGATACCATGACTTATATTGAAGAACATAAACCTTTAGTTTTAATCCAAAATTTATTTGTATTGGGATATTTAGTCATTTTACTTGTATCATTAATATTTACTAAAGTAAAATTAAGGTTATCTGATTTAGCAATGATAGGTGGGTTATTACTGATGTCTTTTATGTCGCTAAGACATGTTGCTTTATTAGGTATCATTGGTATGTTTTATCTATGCCGAATTATTTGTAATATTGGTAAAATAAATGGGAAAAAGGTTTTAGATTTTGATCTTCCTTGGTATGGTATTTTTATAGTAACTGTAACGATTATTGTTACCTCAGGGTTTGTTTATCGAATAAACTCTAAGGGTGTATTTATTGATGA
>CAYOCA010000016.1:11671-14434 GCA_964402345.1 uncultured Muribaculaceae bacterium
ACAAGAAAACAGGCCTAATAGTAAAATATATCTTGAATCTATTTATCCAGTTAAAATGGTGGATTATATGGAAGAAAATCTTGATCTGGAAAATATTAAATTATATAACGATTATGATTTTGGTAGTTATTTAATTTATAGAAATATTCCCGTATATATTGATTCTAGAAGTGATTTATATACCAAACCTTTTAATCATAAAACAGATATTTTTGATGAGTGTATGAAGATTAATGAGAATTATGGTAGAGTATTTAAGAAGTATGGAATTACGCATATATTAATTTATAAAGATACAGAATTAAATCAGATTTTAGCAGCATCTCCTAATTATAAATTAGTTCATAAAGAAGGAAGATTTACCTTGTATAGTTATTTAGCAAACGTAACTTCTGAGGAAGGTTAGCATCTTTTAATTAGTTTATTATTAGTAAAGAAAAAAGTTAAAGAATGATTAGAGTGCTTTCTAACAAGAAAAATCATTGTTAGATTTTACTCTAATCATTCTTTTCATATTATTTTTCTTCTAAGTATATCGCTATTAAAGTTACTTCTGTTGGAAAAATATTTCCTCCATGATAACGTAGATAGAATTTATATCCAGGACAAAATTCCTCAATCATACGAGGAATCTTCCAAATATCCTCATGATTATGATAAACAGATAATAATAATTTTGGATGTTCTTTTTGAATATGACTTTGACATCCTCTTAATGCACTTTGTTCTGAACCTTCAATATCCATTTTAATCATTGTTATTTTCTCTGTTATATCTTCGTCAATTGTAACTACTTCAATTTCAGTAGTACCAGTATCAGAAACCGTATTAGCAGAGTTTCCTATTGGATTTTTTTGTAAATACATTATTTTATTTTCATCACCGACAGCTTTTTTTCTAAATTCAAGGTTATGGTAAGTTTTTAAGTTTTCTTTTAAACTTTTAAAAGATTCATCTGTTATTTCATAACAATATATTTTCTTATACTTTTCATTATAACTTTTTATAAAATCTAATGTTGTGTCGCCAATATAAGCACCTAAATCAACAAATACTTCTTTTTCATCACCAAAAACTATATCTAAATCAAAATAATCTGGATAATTATTTTCTTGACATTCTTTTAAAGTATGAAAATCATATTGATACCAATTATTTATAATAGCATATAAAAGTTTTTTTGAACGATAATCTTTTAAATGTTCATATAACCAAATAAAATCATCTAAATGTCTAGATAATGAAGTAGCTCGTTTTTCTATTTCTTCATATTCATTATTTTCTATACTAAGTTTTCCCCAATAGGTAAATTTTTTAAAATAATCTTCTAAAGAAATTTGAATTTCTTTAGGAAGATGAAGAAAATTATTTTTTATTTGTTCAAAAATATCTTTTTCTTCTAATTCACTTAATAAAGTCATTAAGTAATAAAAATTTTTATCAATAATATTTATTTGGCTTTTTTTTGAAAATATTTTATTTTTTTCAACTAAAGTGTTTTCTATTAATTTTTTATTGTTTTGAATTCTTTCGTTTTCTGGATTAATTTTTAAGGCTTCTTCTACATTTTTTAAGGCTTCATCATATTTTTTTAAATAAAAGCAACTAATAGATAATAAATCATAAACTGTTTCATCAAAAGTAAATACTTCATTAATATAACTTCGATTATTTATTTTAATTTTTAAAGCTTCTTTACATATTTCATATACTTTTTCAAAATTTTTATTAGAATACTCTAACAACGCTAATTCGACGTATGCATCTCTTAAATAAGGGGATTCTTTAATTGCTTTATTTAACCACATTCTTGCTTCTTCAGGTCTATTTAAATTTTGGTAACATCGGGCGATAAATCTCATGGAAGCAGCTCGTTCATCTTTCCAAGTAGCAGTAGGTAGGCTTAGATGATGGAGTAGAGTATCAATCGCCTCATTCCAATGTTGGTGAAACATATATTCTCTTCCTAAATAATGCCAATTTCGATCATTTTCGGGATTTTCTTGAACTGATAACTTTAATAATTCTAAATAATTACTTCTTGACTTTTTTGAGTCAGGATAATGATTTAAGATAATTTTATCGGTTGTGACATATTTTTCTTCTTTTTCTTCATAATTTAATATTTCATGAACGGGGAAAATCCAATGATAACCTTTTCTTTTATGTATTTTTTCATAATAAAAACTAATGATAGGTTTATTATTTTTATCTAAACTCCAATTATAGATATAACGAACTCTGGTTACATCAGGTTTCCATAGAGATTCAAGTTCTTTTCTCCAACCTGGCTCTAATACTTCATCTAAGTCAGTACAAACACAAATATCATAATCTTTTGGTACCATATCTAAAGAAATATTTCTTGCTATATCAAAGCGCCAGGGACTAATTATTTCTTGTTTGACATGTACTCCTAAATCTTGTAATTTTTGGACAGTTTTATCAGAAGATCCTGTATCTAATACATAAATTTCATCTGCTTCTTTCATAGAATTTACCCATCGATTTACAAATTGCTCTTCATTTTTAGCAATTGCATATACACATATTTTATATTTTTTCATTCTTTCTCCTTTTAATATTTACTTCTATATTATATGCTAAGAGAAAAATATATTATCATAAATACTGGGTTAGAATAAAATAATTTATAAAAGTATAACTATGCCTAATATTTTGTTAACTAAATGTAAAAAAAGTTGCTTTTTTTTTTTTTATGTAGAAAGTTTAGTTATGTAGAAAGTTATAGTAAAATACCTT
>CAYOCA010000017.1:0-14133 GCA_964402345.1 uncultured Muribaculaceae bacterium
TGATAGAGATGGATTTAATCAGATGATTAAAGATTGTGAAGATAAAAAAATAAATATGATTATCACCAAAGATACATCCAGATTAGGTAGAGATCATATTGAGTTTGGCTATTACGTCGAAAGGTATTTTCCTGAACATAACATTAGATATGTAGCGGTTAATGATGGAATTGACACTTTTAAAAACAGTTCAGGAAATGATATGTTAGTCTTTAAAAGTGCTTTTAATGATATGTATGTAAAAGATATATCCAATAAATTAAGAAGTTCACTTTATACTAAGAAACGAAGCGGATTATTTGTTGGTGCTTATGCTCCTTATGGTTATAAAAAAAGCGAAAAAGATAAGCACAAACTTGAAATTGTTGATGAAGAAGCAAGTATTGTCAGAAGAATATTTAATATGTTTACAAGTGGTATTAGTATCTCAAAAATATGTGATATTTTAACTAGTGAGTATATTCCAACTCCAAGTATTAATAAGAATATGAAGTTAGGCCAAAATAATTTGCATTATGGCGTTTGGTCAACTAAAACAGTAGATAGTATCTTGAAAAATCCCACTTATATTGGTAATCTAACTCAAGGAAAACAAAAAAAATTAAATTATAAATCTAAAAAAAGACTTCATAATAAATTTGATGATTGGATTATATCTGAAGGTGCAGTAGATTCTATCATTGATAAAGAGGTGTTTGATTTAGCGAGAGAGATGTTTAAAAGTAATAAAAATCGGAGATTTAAAGGAAATGGAATCACAGATAAATTATTACTTAGGGGACTTGTCTATTGTAAAGATTGTCATCACACAATTGGTTGGAGAGAACACATACAGAATACCCAAAAATATGGATTAGTTCATAGAATTTATGGTAATTGTAATTATTGGGCAAAAAGAAAAAAACAGAATGTCTGTACGCCACACTCTATTAAATATCAAATTGTAGAAGATTTAGTGTTAGATAATTTAAGAGAAATGACAAATATTTATTTAGATGAGACTAATTTAGTAAATATATTAAAAAATTCTGATAAATTAAAGAAGAAAAAAGAAAATATTAAAATTGAGATAAATAGATTAGAAAATAAAATTACTAATGCCAGTAAAAAAATAGATATTTGCTATAACGATAAAATAGAGGGCAATATAAATTTAGAAATGTATAAAAGAGTATATAACAACTTAACATTAGAAATAAATGACATTAAAACTAAAAAGAATGAATATGAAAGAGAATTATCTGATTTAGAGAACAATCAAACTATGAATGCTAGTTATTACTTAGATAAAATTAAAGAATTTTTAGAGATGAAAAATCCATCTCGATCGTTTATTAGTATGCTAATTGATAGAATAGAGATTGATGAAGAGGGAAATATTGATATTTATTATAAGTTTAAATTAGTTTAATTTTTAAATATGTGAGATTACTATAAAAATTTAAAACTTTAGTGGGTCATAGTTGTAACACCTTCCTTAAATAAAAGTTTCAAATTCCAAAGTGATTGGCCTTATAATAATTCTCAAGTATATTTATTAAATTCTATATTAGAAGATCTACGAGAAGATGAGGATAGGGAATTTAAAACGACAAATGATGGGTATTACTTTTCTTCTTCGGTAAATTATCCAAACAATAAGTCTTTAGTTAGTCAACACGTTTATTTAGATAAAAATGGAACTATTACTGAAGTAGAAGTGGTTGATAAAAATGATAATGTTCAAATACAAATGAATTTTACCAATATTGAATTTAATAAAAAATTTGATCAAGATTATTTTGAATTAAGTAACCTTCTAAATACGAGTTCAAAGACAGAAACAAGAAAGAATACTGAAGATAGTAGCAATAGCACTAATACGGAAGATACAGACACTAAAACAGAAAATGAGAATACAAATTCTAATGCCACTAATAATAATACCAACACTAATAACAACACTAATAACGACAGCAGTAATACGAATAATAATTCCAATAATAATGATGATAGTAATACTAATGAAAATAATACAAATACTAAAACAGAACAAACTGCTACTATTAATGATGTCATTTATCCAATGTATTTACCTGGTAATACTTACTTAACTAACCAAGAGACAATAGATACAGAAACAGGGCAGAGATTAATTTTAACATTTGGAGGAGATAGTTCATTCGTTTTAGTAGAAGAAACTGCTAGTTATGAAGAAGAGGGCTTAATTATACCAGTTAGTGGGGAGTTTGATTTCTTATCTGATGTAATTGGAGTAATTGGAACAAAATCACTTACATGGCAAAGTAATGGTATTGAATATTATTTAGCTAGTGATGTAATTGAAACAGCTGAATTAGTAGAAATTGCTCGTTCTATTAGTGTGTTACCAGTTAGTAAATAAAAATAAATAATGAAATAAAATGTACTTTGGAAAAGGTGCATTTTTTTATTGAAAAATAGAAGGAATTCGATTATAATTAAGATAATAAAGAGGTGTTGCCAATGAAAAAGAGGAAATTGGATAACAAAGGGTTTGCAATTACAGGAATATTATATACTTTATTTGTTCTTTTCTTGTTAATAATGATGTCAGTTTTAGCAGGATTAAATTCTCGAAAAAATTCTTTAGAAAAGTCGGTTATGTCTTTAGAAGAAAGTTTTTCTGGGAATAATGCTAAGTCAAGTGAATACATTACGTATGTATCAGAAAATCAGATAGCTCCAGTAACAGGAAAATATGTATTTGAATTTGAAGGTAGTAAAAATTTATTATATGGTTTAGAGGATATTGGAACAACCTCATCTGGAAAAATGAATTATAGTGTTAGTAATGGAGTAGTAACGGTAACTTCCACAAATAGTGATGGGTATGGATTTACCAATGGTAGAGTTAATTTAGAATCTGGGAAAAATTACATATTTTCTGCGACTACAAATGGAACTTGGGGAGGAAATGATGCTGATACAGTAGAAGCATTTTTGATGCTAGATGGTGCTTATAATACATGGTATCATATGGCTACTAATGTAAATTATAGTTTTACGCCAGCAATTACAGGTACATATTGGTTAAGATTGGATGTAAATCAATCTGAAAAAACCTATACTTTTTCCAATATTAAAATAATAGAGAATGTAGAAAAAAACACGTGTATTTCTTACTTAAATAAAGGTGATTCTATTGAAAAAAGTAATGTGACTTTTATTCCAGATGATTGCAATGATTATGATTATGTTTTTTCTTTTGGTACTGATGACTCTAGTAGTTATAAAATAACATTGAAAGAAGTATATAGTTTCGAGAGTGAGTGATGAGAAATGAAAAAAATAAATATTGCTCGAATTGTTTGGATAATAGCACTTTTCTTATTATTGATTGTAATTCTTCTTATGGTAATTGATTATAAAATTCATTATCAGTATCTAGTTCACAATCAATTATATTTTTATGAATGTAATGGGGAATTATGTGTCAGTGAGTCAGAAGATAATAGTAAATTAAGATTTTCTATCTACGATTGTGGCTATGAAGAATGTCCTGTTTATTCTAATAATATAGAAGATCAGTATGCAATTTTAAAAGAACCCACTACAGCAATCTTATATGATTATCGTAATGCTTCGGTAATCAGTAGCGAATATGAAGAATACCAATTTATAAATTCTAATTATATTATTGTAACATTAAATGGAAAACAAGGAGTGATAGATATAAATAATAATTTAACTGTAGATTTAGAATATGAAAAAATTGGCTATCAAACTGATGATTTTTTATCTGGATATAATTTTTCAGCTATTATAGCAAAAAAAGACAATCAATATGGAATTATTTCTTATAAAAATGGAAATGTGATAGAAGAGTTTAAATATAAAGAAGAAGATATTAATACTTTGTTAGAAGTATTAAAGAAGGATGATGTTTAAAAGAGAAATGATTTTACATTTTGTAATTTTAATGTAGCAGTATATTTTTTAGATAGAAGATAGGCTTTAAATACGTAAATATAAAAAACCCTTGCTTTTCAAGGGTAATAATTCTATCTGGGACGGATGATGGGAATCGAACCCATGCATGTTGGAACCACAATCCAATGTGTTAACCACTTCACCACATCCGCCATAACTAATGACGTTTACAATCTTACCATAAAAAATCCGTAAAATCAATATAAAGTTAAATTTTTCTTAAAAATTTTTGTAACTACTCAGTCTACAAGATAAATTTATGTGTAAGATAAAGAAATGTCGAAAAAATATATTGACAAAGTAACAAGTAAGTGCTAAAATAACTACCTAATTAAAGGGGGAATGAACGTTATGAAACAATGGTTCAAAAAAATTTTTAAATTATTTTTGATATTTGTAGTGTGTTCTTTGCTAATCACGGAGGTTAATGCCGAAAGCGTATCTTCTAAACTAACAATGACATATTCTACAATGTCAAGTACACCAATGAGTTTTCCTGCAAACTTTCATGTGAAGAAAACATCTAGTGGTAAGTATGCATATTGTACTTATTATTCTAAAAAGCCACCCGTTTCAAGCATAACTTATAGTAAAGGAAGTAAAGTTACAGATAATGGTCTAAATTATATTCTAAACAAATCTTATAGTGCAAGTAATAATAACAATTTCTTTATTTATCAAAATGCTTTATGGATATATATGATTGATAAAGGAATGATGAAAGGTGCTTATTATGATTTAACTGTATTTAAATCAAGAGTAAATAGTAGTAGTTCTTCAACAGCTACTAAAATTAAAAATTTAGTTAGTAATGCTAAGAAAGCGAGTGCAAACGACACTTCTGCACCGACTATTACGGTAAGTACTAGTGGTGCCAAATTTACTTTGACTAATGGTAATTATGTCTCTAGTGGTATAACTGTAACTAGTTCAACAGGTAAATTTACTGTTGCTTTAAGTAGCGCACCGGAAGGATCAACAGCAACTATAAGTAATAATCAAGTGATTATTACAGTTCCTGCTAGTAAAGTGACTAGTTTGAATACAACTATTAGTTTTACTGTAAGTAATTCTAAAAATGTATATACTTCTTATTATTATAATCCAAGTAATAGTGCTTATCAAATTATGGCGGTTACATATAAGAACACAAAGTCGTCTAATGCATCTGGTTCTTTATCTATCCAAAAAACTGCATCTATTGATGTTTCTAAAGTTGATGAATCTGGTGTTGCGTTAAGTGGGGCGGGATTACAAGTAATAAACAGTTCAGGTGCTGTAATAGATAGTTGGACTTCTGACGGAAATAAGCATACAGTTTCAGGTTTAACGGCTGATACTTATACTATTAAAGAAATTTCTGCACCTTCTGGATATAAATTAAGTTCAACTGAAATAAAGTTTGTTGTAAATTCTGACGGAACTATAAAAGATTCATCAGGAAATGCTGCTAGTTCTTTTACAGTAAAAAATGAGAAAACAGCTGTAACAATAAGCAAACAAGATATTACTAGTAAAACCGAGTTACCAGGAGCTACATTAGTAATAAAAAATTCGTCTGGAAAAGAAGTAGTTAGTTGGACTTCTTCTTCTAAACAATATGTTATTAAAGGTTTAGCAGCTGGAACTTATACATTATCTGAAACTATTGCTCCAGAAGGATATGCTTTAAGTACCGAAACGATTACTTTTACAATTGATAAATACGGAAAATTGACAGATGGCAATGGAGCTAGTGTAGAAAAAATTACGATGTATAACACACCAGTTAAGGAAGATACTCGTACCATTATTAGTAAACGTGACATTGAGACAAACACAGAATTAAAAGGTGCAACATTAAAGATAACGAAAGAAAATGGCGAAACATATGAAACTTTTACAACTGACGGAACATCTCATGTAATTGTTAATATGACTCCTGGAAAATATACTTTATCGGAAGTTTCTGCTCCAGAAGGTTATGTTTTGACAACTGAGACTATTACCTTTACTGTTGATTCAAATGGTAAGTTATTAGATAAAGATGGAAAGAGTATTGAAAGAATTATCTTATACAATCAAAAGAAAACAACAACTGGAGGAGTTTCAATTAGTAAACAAGATATTACAAACGGTAGTGAATTACCTGGAGCAACTCTAGTTGTTAAAGATTATGATGGTAATATAATTGATACCTGGGTTTCAACTGATACACCTCATCTAATTGAAAATTTAAATGCTGGTATTTATACATTAAATGAAACAATAGCTCCAGAAGGTTATATTTTAAGCTCTGAAACAATTACTTTCACTGTTAAAGATGATGGAAGTGTTACCAAAGTTGTTATGTATAATTCTCCAAACGGTAAAGAAGTTCCTGTAGAAAGTACTGGATCATATAAAACTATTGCATCATCTCTAGTTGGTGGGGTTATTGTAGTAATAGGTTTCGTTTTGATGTTAGTTACTGGTAAAAAGAAAAATTTAGATTAATTGAAATTCACATTGAATGAAATTAATATTTAAGGACTATTTGCAAAATA
This sequence comes from uncultured Muribaculaceae bacterium, assembly GCA_964402345.1. Classification (GTDB taxonomy): domain Bacteria; phylum Bacillota_I; class Bacilli_A; order RF39; family UBA660; genus RUG11198. The sequence goes on from CAYOCA010000017.1 coordinate 6,477, forward strand.
ATAATAGTCCTTTTTTTATTTAAAAACACAAGTAATTTTTATTTATAGTTACAATTTTGATTAAATTCAAGGACGATTTCTTGAATCTTTTTAAGTTGATGCTTTATTTTTTTTATTTTATTTTTTTTCAGAAATTTTGCTGTTTCCATATCTTGCTCTAAATCGGCAATTTTTTTAAAAGACTGAATAAGAGTTTGATAACTATTTGGTATATTGGTGATGTTATCAAACCACATCTCTATATTTTGAATATCTCCTGATATTCTTAAAGCATTTATAGTAGAAATAAAAGTTTTATTAGATAAAATATCCTTTAAAATTTGATGTTCTAAATAATAAGACTTTGATTGATAAGAGGTTTCTGTTTCACTGTTAATTGCATAAATAGTATTTACAATCGTCATATTAGCTAAATTAGAATCTGTTTTAATAATATTAATAATTTCTTCTGTTTGATTAGTATTTAATATCTCTTCTAGTATATAACTATCATCTTTTTTTAAAGGATTAAGATTTGAAAGAGAATAAGATATATAAGTAAGACCTGTTCTTAAAAATAAAGTATCATTCTTTATTAAGATTTCATTTTTATAAGAATGAATAGCGTGATTAAATTCGTGAACTAAACTATCGAGTAATTTTACTAAAGTAATTTTTTCATAATTTTGAATAACAATATATTTAGAAGTAGTAATTCTTCCATTTTGATGATGAGGAATGCTAGTATAATAAGCCTGAACAGTATCACTTTTGTTAGAGCAAATTAATATTTTAGTTTGCTCTAACGTGCTTAAAATGAGATCTTCTTTAGCCATAGAATATTTAGTGATAAAAGCAGGAACAATAATATATAATAAGTGTCTAATATTATTATCATATTGATATAAATTACTGATACGGTCAACTATATTTATATATTTTTCAACTAATTTTGGATTCATTTAACACACCTCTTATTTAAAAATATTATACATAAGTTTAATCGAATTATCAAATAAAAATGGGTTTTAACATGCAAACCCATTTTTTATATTAGATAAAATTGTTTCTTTTTCTTCATTAGAAGATTGATTCCACATTACTTCAAATAATACTCCTAATCCAATCAAAGTATCATCACTTTTAGATTCAATAGAAGAATCAATAGCTTTTCTAATTTCAGCTATTGAATCTTCTTTAAAGTTGTTAACAATATATTCTCTCACATCAATATTCTTCATTGTATCACCATTTTTAATATGCTGTAAATTTATGAAAATATACTATAATTTGTTATTCAAGAATTTTTTGCGTGTTTTTAAAATTTAATTTGGCAATTTCCTTTAATTTTTCTTTTCCATATTTTGCCACTATTTTTTTAGCGACTTCATCGACAAAAGGATTTGCACCTTTGGGTAAAGTTATACCTAAATCGTTAGATAGTTTATCCATTTCTTTTAAAAATATATAGCGACTAATTAAAGAAGAGCAAGCAACACTTAAACATTGATCTTCTGCTTTAGTTAAAAAGAAAATATCAGTTACTTTTTTAGGAGAATCAGTAATATGTTTAAAGTAACTTTTTGATGGTTCAAACTGATCGACTACAATATAATCATAAGTGTATCCTTTTTGTTTTAATTCATAAAGTACTTTGTTATGTAGAATTGCCTTCATCTGATTCATGTTCATATTAGACATTTTGTGCCGATTATATTCTTCATTTTTCAAAATAAAAGTATGATAAGGAATTTTTTTAATTATTTGAGGAACAATTTTTAATATTTGTTCATCTGTCAATTTTTTAGAATCTTTCACTTTTAAATCTAACAAAAAATCAATATTTTCTTTTGATACATAAGATGCTGTCACGACAATAGGTCCAAAGTAATCTCCAGTTCCTACCTCATCGGATCCAATAGAATTAATTCGAAGAGGAAGTATTTTAGCGGGTTTATCTTCCTTTTTTTTATCACGACTATCAGTTTTAGAAACTTTCCCTGAATTCATTCGTTCTGTTTCAATCCAAAAGTCAGAAGATAAATCAGCATCATGACCTTGAAAAACTACTTTTCCTGATTCATATAAAGTGACAACGGTATCTCCATCTTGTGCTTGAAACACTGCATATGGTGGAGTTTTTTCTCTTTTTAAATCTTGAAAAAAATCAATCATTTGTTCCTTTGTCTTTTCACATATTTTTAATGTAACAGTTATTTGCTCCATAAATAAATCACCTCATGTGAATAATTTTAACATAAAATTGTTTATTTTTAAATATTTTTATTATATAATAGATATAGTACGAGGAGGAATTTATAATGATTATTAGTTTAGTAGATGCATTTATTGTACTATTCATTATCATGGGGGCAATTGTTGGATTTAAACATGGGGTGATTAAGGAGATAACTCAATTTATTGGTTTATTTGTAGTAATTATCATTTCTTTTATTTTAAAGGATAAATTAATGGTAATGTTCTATGAAAATTTACCATTCTTTAATTTCTTTGGTTTTATCAAAGGATTAGACGCGATTAATATATTATTTTATCAGTTATTAGCGTTCTTAGTAATCTTTATTGCACTGATGTTTGCTTTAAAAGTATTAGTTGTAATTACTGGGTTAGTGGAATTATTACTAAAAATGACAGTTTTTTTAAGTTTACCATCTAAGATATTAGGAATGGTTGTAGGTGCTTTGGAATTTTATGTTTATATCTTTATTGTTCTTTATGTTCTAAACATGCCGATCTTTAATTTAACTTTTGTTAGTGATTCTAAGTTTGGAGAAGAAATATTAGAAAATACACCTGTTTTATCTGGATTAGTAGATAGTACAGTAGAAGTATATAGTGATGTATGGGATATTATTCGTAATCGAGACGATAAAAGTAATAAAGAAGTAAATACTTTAGTTTTAGCAACTTTATTAGATAATAAACTAATTACCATTGAAAGTGCTAGAGAATTAGTAGAATCTAATAAGATTATTATCGAAGATAACAGTATATTAGATCAGTATGAAGAAGAAGAAAGTTTTTATGAAATAATAAAGGAGAGGTATTATGATAAAGAATTATAATGGCGAAGATTTTAAAGAAATTACAAACGAAAAAGTATTAGTGGATTTTTATGCTACTTGGTGTGGTCCTTGTAAAATGCTAGGCCCTGTTTTAGAAAAAGTTAGTAATGAAATACAAATTTTAAAGGTAAATGTTGATGAATATCAGGATTTAGCTAGAGAATATGGAATTATGAGTATTCCTTGTCTTATTTTATTTGAAAATGGACAAGAGATTAAAAGAAATGTTGGTTTTTTACCTGAAGCTAAGTTAAGAGAATTTATTCGTTAAGATAAAAAGATGATGAATTCTTCATTTACTACATTACTACAATTTTTGAGACTTAGTTTAAAAGTAGAAAATGATTAGATGTTACTAGTAGTATTTTAAATTACATAAAAGAAATTTCTTTATTTATCTACTAATAATGTATTTACAAAATAAATTAATTATAAAAGTTGTTAACTAAAATGTAAAGTTAATACTTTTTTTCTTTAGGAATAAAATCTTATGTTATAATATGTTATATATAGTTGAGGAGGGAATTCCCTATGTTTCATAAAAGTGTATTATTAAAGGAATGTATTGATAATTTAATGATTAAAGAAGATGGTATATATATAGACGCCACACTTGGATATGCTGGACACGCGAGTGAAATTTTAAAAAGAATACCTAAAGGACACTTATATGGTTTTGATCAAGATGATTATGCGATCAAAAAAAGTGAAGAAATACTAAAAAACATAAACAGTAATTACACAATTATTCCAAGCAATTTTTCTAATTTAGAGATAGAATTAAAAAAAAGAGGAGTAGAAAAAGTAGATGGAATTTTATTTGATTTAGGAGTTTCTTCTGTTCAACTCGATCAAGCAGAACGTGGCTTTAGTTTTCATCAAGATGCAAGATTAGATATGCGAATGGATACAACTAAAGACTTTAGTGCTTATGATGTTGTAAACAGTTATGATTATAAAGATTTAGTACGTATTTTAAGAGATTATGGAGAAGAAAAATACGCTACTAATATTGCCAAAAACATTGTTACTGCAAGAGAGAAAAAACCAATTGAAACAACATTTCAGTTAGTAGATATCATCAAAAAAAGTATGCCAATGAGAGCAATGAGAGAAACACATCCTGCTAGAAGAACTTTTCAAGCTATTCGAATTGAAGTAAACCATGAATTAGATGTATTACAATTAGGATTAGAACAAGCTATTGCCATTCTTAAGACTAATGGTAGATTATGTGTAATTAGTTTTCATTCTAAAGAAGATAAAATAGTAAAAACAACATTTCAAAAATATAGTGAAACTAGTAATGAAATGAAAAAATTACCATATATTCCTGATAACTATTTACCTAAATATAAAGTAATTTCCAAAGGAATTGTTGCTAGTCCGGAAGAATTAGCTGAAAATAGTCGCGCACATAGTGCTAGATTACGGGTTTTAGAAAGAGTAAGAGATTAAGGAGTGATATATCATGAAAAAAGAAAAGAAAAAAAAGGTATTTTTATGTAAGTTTGAACGCTTTATGTATAAGTTATGTATTATTGTTATTATTGGACTTATTGTTGGTATTGTTTTTAGTGAAACAAGTTTAGCACAAGTAAATTTAGATGTACAGAAGTTAACAACTGAAGTAGAAGAACAAAAGAAAGTTAATGAAAGTTTGGAAATGAAAATTGATGAAATGACTTCTTTAGAAAATATCAAAGAAATATGTGAGGAAAATGGATTAACCTATAATAGTGATAACATTAAAACGATAGATGATTCTATAAATTAAAATTATTTTTCCTAAAAATTTAAAGAAAAAGGTGGTGAAAGGAAATGAAAAAGAAAAAATTAAATATTAATAAAATTAGACCTAATTATTTTATGTTTCTTTTTACCATTTTTCTTTTTGCAGTTTTTATTGCTAGAATTATTTATTTATGTACAGTAGATTATAAAATAGGCGATTCTACCATTACGGCTTTTATCAAAAACAGGAATACAGAAGAAGAAATTATTTTACCCAAAAGAGGTAGTATTCGGGATGATAATGGTAATGTTTTAGCTGAAGATGTAGCGAGTTACACTGTGATTGCTTATTTAGATGAAAGTAGAAGTGAGGGAAGTAAAACACCACTTCATGTATTAGATGCTGACGCTACTGCTGAAAAGCTGGCTCCTTATTTAAATATGGAAGTTGAAGTTTTAAAAACGTTACTTAAAAAAGATGCTTATCAAGTGGAATTAGGTCCAGGAGGTCGAAATTTATCGCAAATTGAAATGGAGGAAATTAAAGATTTAAACTTACCAGGAATCGATTTTATTGCCAGTACCAAACGTTATTATCCTAGTGGAGATTTTGCTTCTTATATAATTGGTTATACCGTAGATGAGACTGATGAAGATGGCAACGTTTGGAAAGTTGGACAATTAGGAGTAGAAGAATATTTCAACGATACCTTAACGGGAAGTAGTGGATATATCACTTATGAAAAAGATCGCAATGGATATAAGATTGCTAATGGAAGAGAATATATTCAAGCATCGGATGATGGAAATGATATTTATTTAACATTAGATAGTAATATAGAATTATTCACGGAAAATGCTGTGAAAAAAATGGTAAGTGATTCAGAAGCAGAATGGGGATTTATGATAGTAGCTGATGCTAAAACTGGAGCAATTTTAGCATATTCTACTAGTCCATCATTTGATCCTAATAAGAAGAATATGACTAGTTACATTGATTTGATGACAGGAAATACTTATGAACCTGGTAGTACTATGAAGATATTTAGTTATTTATGTGCCATTGATCAAGGAAACTACCAAGGAAGCGATACGTATGAATCAGGGACTATTTCTTACGAAGCAGCCAATGGACAAACAATCACAATTCATGATTGGAATAAAATTGGCTGGGGAACCATTAGTTATGATCATGGTTTCGCGATGTCCTCTAATGTCGGGGCAGCGGGATTATTAAAAAGTGGTATGATTGATAAAAAACAACTTCGTACTTGCTACAACAACTATGGTTTTGGAAAGACAACTGGATTTACCTTGAATCGTGAATTATCTGGTAATGTAAATTTTATTTATGATGTTGATGCCGCATCAGCAACCTTTGGACAGGCTATTACCATTACGCCTATTCAAATGATTCAAGCATTAACTAGCATTAGTAATGATGGTAAAATGTTAAAACCCTATTTAGTATCAAAAATAGTAGAAACTGATACAGCTGAAGTTAGTTATGAAGCTACTACTGAAGTAGTAGATGTTGTTGCTGATGTTGATAGTATTTCTAAAATAAAGGAACTAATGAATAGTGTTGTTTGCAATGATTCTACGATATGTACAGGTAGTGCTTATTATATGGAAGATTATCCAATTATGGGAAAAACGGGTACGGCACAGATCTATGATGAAACAACTGGTACTTATATGACAGGGGCATCCGATTATGTTTATTCTTTTGCGGGACTTTATCCATCGGATGACCCAGAAATTATTATTTATACTGCCTTAAAGAAACCAAAAGATACTACCAATTATATCTCTGTGGCAGTAAAAGATGTCGTTGTGAATACTAGTAAATATTTGAATATAGTAGTAGATCATAATAAATCGGAAACTATTACAATTGAAAGTTATATTAATAAGGATACTAGTACCATCCGAAGTGAATTAGAAGCAAAACATTTAAAAGTTTTTGTCTTAGGAACAGGAGATAAAATTATTAATCAATATCCTAGCAAAAATAGTGAATTATATAATGGTAGTACAGTTGTATTATTAACTAATCAATTTGATAAATCTATGCCTAATTTAATTGGCTTGTCTTATAAAGATGCTATGAATATTTTAAAATTAATGGGGGTTAAATATACAACAAATGGAAATGGATATGTTATAAGTCAAAGTATTCCTGAAGGGATTATTGTAGGTAATGATATTACGGTAGAGATTACTTTAAATAGTGGTTATTCTTAAATTGATTAAATGAGAAAATTAGAAGGTTTATAGTTTTCTTATTAAAAAGTACACTTTTTATGTTATGCTGAATATGTCAAGGGAACTTACAAAAAAAATATTTAACATTACGAAACTAAATACGTACTAAATTGGTTTGCACTTAATCTTACCAAATTGAGTACGTTTTCTTTTGTTATTCATTACCTTAAATAAAAGAAGAATAAGTAGAATGTTAATAACGATTAAAGTAAAGATTAAAATATTTTTAGTTTTTGAAATTATTAAAAGAATATTTAAAATTATTCGCTATGTTATAGATTTTGAGGGATGATATAATCAGAATAAACTTCATTAAAATCAAAGATACTGTAATTATTGCACACATTATCATATTTGATGGAGGTATTGACAGTTATAGTGTTTTTTTCAAAGTCATTAACTTGCTTTAAATATTCAACATGGTAGGTTTGATATTTACTAAAAACAAACCAATCTAAATACTGTTGTAAATGTTTGGTAGATACTCCATGAAAACCTGAAAGAAAATTTGTGAGTTGAGAGTGTAATGAATTTATATTAGATAAATTATTGCCTTCTTCATCTTTGTAACCTAATGACTTTACTTGTTT